>NZ_ANAT01000014.1:0-110309 GCF_000411595.1 Paenibacillus lentimorbus NRRL B-30488
AATCCTGCAGTAACGTCTGTGTGATCTGCATCGTGCAGACCTTAGTTTGACTGACTACGCACATCGCTGTGCGATTTATTTAAAACTTTGAATTAACAGGTACGTTTTGTCTTGTTTAGTTTTCAAAGATCATTACCGCTTGTCGAAGCAGCTTTATTATCTTACCACTCAGCTTCTTTTATGTCAACAACTTTTTTTAAGTTGTTTCCGAAGCTTTTCGTTGTTGTCTGCTGTCCATCAGCGACGTTTAATAATATAACACCCTTTTGAAAATATGACAATAGTTTTTTAAAAAATCATTAATTATTTTCTTTCATACCTTATTTCAGTTTCTCTTCTATAGAAAGATAAGCTGTCTTGTGGTTTGGCCTATTTTCTTGTATAGTAAGATTGAACTAAATACTTGATGACCACAAGGGGAGCATTAAAGCTGAGAGTGAACGTTTTGTTCTGACCCTTTGAACCTGTTAGTTAACGCTGGCGTAGGGATGTGGCAAAGCCAAATGATTTGCAGTTTATGTAAGCAGCGCGCGGACCTTTTCCCATCCTTCCCCGCGCTGCTTTTTTGTTTATCCTTGATACGGTTGTCTGACCAGGGGGAAAACTATGAATCATTCAACACAGCTTGTGCGCTTAATTGAAATAGCGATTATGACCGGGGCGGCTGTCATTCTGGACATTGTCTCAGGTATGTTTCTCCGGATGCCCCAAGGCGGTTCGGTCTCTATTATGATGATTCCGATTTTTTTGATTTCATTCCGCTGGGGAGTGAAGGCCGGGCTTACGACAGGCTTTTTAACAGGGATCGTCCAGATCGCCATCGGCAATTTGTTTTTGCAGCACCCGGTGCAGCTATTTCTCGATTACATCGCGGCATTTGCAGTTCTCGGTTTCAGCGGCTTGTTTGCTTCCGGTGTACGAGAATCGGCATTGAATAAAAAAAGAGGCGCTTTAACGATGTATGTTATAGGCGGTGTTTTCATCGGCAGTGTGCTGCGGTATGCGGCGCATGTGGTCTCCGGAGCTGTCTTTTTCGGAAGCTATGCTCCGAAGGGTACGCCGGTCTGGATTTATTCATCCGTCTATAACGCGACTTACATGATTCCTTCTTTTATCCTTTCGGCCATTGTCCTTATCTTATTATTCATGACTGCGCCGCGGCTTCTTGAAGCTAAGCGGACGAACTGAAACAGCAGGCGGTTTACGCCTGCTGTTTTTTTATTCCGGGCTGTGCCGTTCGTTAGAATCACTCAGTTCTTTTGTAAGTTCATTTATGCTTTGTTTTATGTTTCCTTTGCCTGAAAAATTCTCAATCAGCTCTTTTACATTGATTCCGGAAGATGCTTTTAAGCTTTCCTGGAGACCGGCCATTAAATTGGTTGCGTAGCCTGTGACTTTATTGGCTCCGCCGTTTTCACCGCTTCCTCCCGTATCCACGACGGTAATTTTATCAATGTTTGAAAGAGGCGCTGAGACTTGTTTTGCGTATTCAGGCAGCATTTTCACAATCATATCAAGGATTGCAGCCTGCCCGTATTTTTCGAATGCGTCGGCGATTTTTTCTTTAGCTTCCGCTTCTGCGAGACCTTTCAGGCGGATGACTTCCGCTTCGGTTTCTCCTCTCGCCTTTTCAGCCTCCGCTTTAGCAAGACCGTCAATTCTCACGCGTTCCGCTTCCGCCTTGGCCATCGCTTCGATGCTGTACTGCTCGGCATCCGCTTCGGCGAGCTGCTTCGCTTTTGCGGCCGCGGCCGCTTGTTCCACCGAGTAACGGTCAGCATCGGCTTTTTTCTTCACTTCAGAGTCATATTGGCGCTCACGGCGCAGAATTTCTTTTTCCTCCAATTCAATCTGCTTTTGCCGCTCAATAATTTTAATTTGCATTTCCTGCTCTGTCACCTGCTGGCGCGCTTTTGCGGTTTCAAGATCATATGCCTGGTCGGCATTGGCTTTTGCTGTATCCTGCTCTCTTCTGTATTCCGCCATTTTCAGCTGATTGATTTTTTCCGCTTCAGCTATTTCCGTCGCCCGCTCCAGCTCTGATTTTTTGCGTCTTTATCAGCGGCCGCGCGTTTAATCCTCGTCTCTTTATCCGCTTCTGCCGTGGCAATGTCCGCATCCCGCTTGACTTGGGCGATTCTCGGCTTACCTAATGATTCAAGATAGCCGTTTTTATCTCGAACGTCTTTAATCGTAAAAGAAACGATCATCAGCCCCATTTTAGCAAGATCCTGAGACGCGACACGCTGGACTTCCTGAGAAAACTTTTCCCTGTTTTTATAAATCTCTTCAACGGTCATGGAGCCGAGGATGGAGCGCAGATGGCCTTCCAGCACCTCCCGCGCCTCCTGCTCACGGTCGTCCTTGGATTTCCCCAAAAATTGTTCAGCTGCTGTGGCGATTTCACCGATGGAGCCTCCGATTTTAATAATGGCGGTTCCGTCGGCCATTACCGGCACGCCTTGCTCTGTATAGACTTCAGGTGTAGAGACATCAAGTTTGCTTGACAGTAAACTGAGAGGTTCTGCCTGCTGGAATACCGGGAGCACGAACGTTCCCCCGCCCCGGACGATTTTCAGACGATTTCCGCCTTCATCAATGTGGACGTTCTTATTTCCCAAATAACTTCCGGTCACGATAAGGGCTTCATCCGGCCCCGCTGTCCGGTACTTCGTAATAAATACAGCAATAAGTGCGATGAGTAAAAAGAATACGATTCCGATAACAATGATAATCGGCATAGTCATAACAGTTCCCCCTTAGATATCAGATTGGTTCATGCGGCGTCACAAAAAGCACTCCGTCTTTCACGTCAATCACTAATACGGCCGTTCCGTACCTGATCTGTTCTTGATCAAAGCTGACGGCTGATTTAGAAATGGCGCCCCCTATTCCCTCTATGATCACTTCCCCATAGCCGTCTTTCGGGACGGAAGTAATGACCCTGCCGACCCTGCCCTTTAAATCTGTCTCCCGATATGCGAGCGATTCTTCCGCTGATGAAAGCGGGACAAGGACGAAGAAGTGAAGCAGGCTGACCAAAAGAACCGAAAGAACAAATGAAAGCAACGCAATGACAGGACTTGATAGCGGAGCGGCGATTTCGCCGATATAACCTGAGGCTGAAAAGATTGTTAAAAAAGACAGAATCAATGCAGGGTTTAAAAATGAAACAGGAATGGCTTCCGAGAGGCCGTGAAACACATCTTGAAAAAACAGAATCAAAAGCGTGAGACTTCCCGAAATAATCAATGTGTAAAGATAGACCGTTTCAAGCGGCAGATGAAATATGTCCACATTCTATCCTCCTTTCGGCTGAGGTGTCGGAGTGTTACTTTATATACGGATGGAAAGGTAAATGGTTTCAATTTTCTGACAAGGAAGGCTGATTACATGATTATCCAATCCGGATATGATATGTTTACTCTAAAGGAGGAGATAGGATGAGCATTTTTAATGAAGCCAGACAGCAGACCTGGGAAGTACTGAAAGGACTCTCTGATGAGGAATTCAACCGAAAGCCCGCGGCTGATGAGTGGAGCGTGCGGGAAGTCCTTGACCATTTAAAGAAAATTGACGAAACAGCGCAGACCCTTTTATCAAAGCAGGCAAAAGACGCACCGTTTAAAAAAATCGAAGACAAACCGATGGAGTTTATAGAGGACAGATCAAATAAACGGCCGGCGCCGTCACACCTCGAACCTGAGCAAAACCGAATATCAGTCATTGAGGCAAAACAAGAATTAGATACGGCAAGACAGCAGCTGACCGCAGTTATTTCATCATTAAACGAGGAAGACTTTGAACGTGTGCTTCCGCATCCTGTTTTTCAAGAACTGACGATCCGCCAGTGGATTGATTTTATCGGCCATCATGAAAAGCGTCACATCAATCAAATAGAAGAAATCAAACAAAAAATCGAGAAGGTCTGACTCAGACCTTCTCGATTTTTTTCTTGGCGCGTTTCGGTTCATAAGAATGGATGGTGACCGCATCGCCCGTGCATATATCACCCGGGCGTTCAACAATACAGACAATTCCTCTTCTGCCCATCGCGTGCCTCACAAACGCCGCGGCGAGTTTTGGCTGATCCGGATAAAAGGATTGAATGACTTCTCCCGGCTGAATGCACGGATCATTTTCTCCCTCGCACAACAGAGACGCACCGCTTGGAAATATCATTCTGCTTCCTTCTTTAAGCGGCGTCAGCGCAGAAAAACCGCTGATTGCGATATTAGCGCCGAGCCATTCGGGAAAGATATGAGAAATCCCCATCTTCTCCGCAATGTCATCACATTCCTCCATGGACACGATTGAAATTTGTCTCCGGTTAAAAATTTCTGTTCCTCTTTCATACATCGGCTCACGCGCGCCGGCCTTTTTTGTCAGTCCGAAATGCAGGTCACCGGGAAACCCGCCGTATTCCGCGCGAAGCTTGTCCATCTTTTTGGTAACAAATTGTTCGGTATCCGCTATATATACGCCTTCCGTCTTTGCTGTTATGCGTTTCCACATCAGCCACCACCGCCTTTTTCTTGACATTATCCTTAAAAAACCCCGCTCTGTAAAGGAGCGGGGTTCATTTATTATACCGTTTTCGGCGTTAAGTCAAAGCAGCGTTTGTAAATCCAGTTGTATGCTTTCTCATTCAAATCTCTTGGATTTCCGAATGTTTGCGGATCTTTCATGGCTTCTTTTGATAAACGTTCAATCATGTCCGGAGACACACCTTGTTCTTCTAAACTCGGCACCTCTAAATCTTTTACAAGATCATACATCCAGTTGACGGACGCTTTGGCCGCTTCTTCGGTTGTCATGTTGCTTGTATCGATTCCGAATGCTTTGGCGATGCGGGCGAATTTTTCCGGATAGCCTTTCCAGTTGTATTCCATTACCGGTCCCATCATAGCTGCGACGCATTGTCCGTGAGCGACAGGGATGATGCCGCCGAGCGTCTGGCTCATCGCATGCGCCGCGCCTGCTGATTCACTGCCGTATGAAAGGCCGGCAAGCATCGCCGCCTGCGCCATGCCGTATCTTGCTTCCAAATCCTCTCCGTCCGCAAACGCGCGCTTAATATAATGCGCCGCATATTCAATGGCCATTAAAGCGACGGCATCAGTGATCGGCTGCGCGAATTTCATCGTATAGCACTCGATGGCGTGCGCAAGTGCATCAATACCTGTCATGGCCGTCACATGCGGAGGCATGGACGTGTGCAGCTCAGGGTCAATGACCGTTAAATGCGCGGCGATAAGCGGTCCGCCCGTATTGAATTTAAATTCTCTTTCCTCATCTGTAATGACCGCCCATTGTGTGACCTCTGAACCTGTTCCCGCAGTCGTCGGGATCGTTGTCAGCGGAGGAATGCGGTTTTCCAGCGGCTTTTTGCCTTCCGCGGCTTCATAATCAAGCACGCTTCCTTCGTGTGTCGCTTCTACCCCGATCGCTTTCGCCGTATCCATGGAGCTTCCGCCGCCGACAGCCACAAGACCGTTGCAGTTTTCTTTTTATACAGTTCTGATCCTTCGTTCACAAGACGTACAGGCGGGTTCGGCTCCACTTTGTTAAACAGGACGACTTCGATGCCCGCTTCCTGCAAAGATTCAATGACCGGGTTTGCCACTCCCGCGTTATAAATTCCCGGGTCTGTTACGAGCAGCGCTTTTGTGACGCCAAGCGCTCTGACTTCACTTCCCGCGTGCTGAATCGCGCCGATTCCGTGTTTAATGACTGTCGGGATTTCGAATGTATGGAATTTATGCATGCTTTCTACTTTCATATTTAATGTCATATTGTATCTCCTCCTAATTATGCTTGAAACCAGTTCACAGCCGCAGGTTTCGTATTGCGGTAAATATGTTTGATTTCCGTGTATTCTTCCAGGCCGATTTTGCCGAGTTCGCGGCCGAAGCCCGATTGTTTGTACCCGCCCCATGGCGCTTGCGCGAAATACGGGTGGAAATCATTGATCCATACCGTTCCCATCCGCAGTTTGGCGGCTACGCGTTCGCATTTTTCAATATCCTTTGACCATACCGCTCCGGCCAGCCCGTAAATGGTATCGTTGGCAAGTCTGATCACTTCTTCTTCAGAAGAAAATGACTCAACTGTTAAAACGGGGCCGAAGATCTCCTCTTGGACTATCCGCATATCAGACTTGCAGTTTGAGAAAATAGTAGGTTCATAGAAGAAACCGTTTTGAAGGGCGGGATCATCAGGACGTTTGCCGCCTGTTTCCAGTTTTGCCCCTTCTTCGATACCGATTTCTACGTATTTTTCGACTTTGGCCCGATGCTCGGCGGAAATCAGCGGACCGCTTTCCGTATCTTCATGAAAACCGTTTCCTAATTTGATGCGTTTCGTGCGCTTGATCAGCTCGGCTAAAAATTCATCATGAATGGCTTCGTCCACCAAAAGACGGGACCCTGCCGAACAAACTTGGCCGGCATGGAAAAACACGGCGTTCAGCGCTTGATCTGCAGCTGTTTCGAGATCTGCATCTTGAAATACGATATTCGGATTTTTGCCGCCAAGCTCCAGGGCAATCTTTTTCACGTTGCCGCTTGCCGCCTGCATGATTTTTTTGCCTGTTTCAATTCCGCCCGTAAAAGAGACCAAATCGACGTCGAGGTTTCTCGCCAGCTCGTCGCCGACAGAAGCGCCCGGCCCCAGCACGAGATTGGCGGCCCCTTTCGGAATACCGGCTTCTTCTATTAATTGAAAGACTTTAATGGTTGTCAGCGGAGTAATCTCGCTCGGCTTTAAAACGATCGTGTTTCCGGCCGCAAGAGCGGGAGCGATTTTCCAGCTCGCCTGAAGGAGCGGATAGTTCCACGGCGTAATTTGTCCGCATACACCAATCGGCTCTCTGACGATTTTACTTACTGAATCGGGAATCGGAGATGAAATGACCTCGCCTCCGTCTTTATCCGCCAAACCGGCATAATATTGAAATACATTTGCGATATCATCCATATCGGCTTTACTTTCTTCAATCGTTTTTCCTGTATCAAGCGATTCTAGCTCAGCTAATTCGTTCAGATCGCGTCTGATTAATTCCGCAATTTTCAGAACAAATTGTCCGCGCTCGAGCCCGGAAAGCACCGGCCATTCCCCTTCATCAAATGCTTTTCTGGCTGCGGCGATGGCTTTCACCGCATCATCCCGGTCTCCTTCGCATACCGTTGCAATTTCTTCTTGATTAAATGGATTAATGATGCGGCGGGTCTGTTTTTTTCTGCACTGATCCATTCGCCGCCGATATAAAGCGTTTTGCTCATAAGAGTCCTCCTTACCGAGAAGTAAGTTTGTTAAATAAAAATTTAATGTTTTTAACAATGTTAATTTAACACATGTTTTTTTGCCTGTCAAAACCCGGTCAGTCCGTTTAGATTTTGACATTTTGTCATGATTCGTTAAGATTAAGAACATAAAGAAATGACTTAACAAATTTAAACTTCAAGAGGAAAAGAGGGACAGTATGGATGAGAATCCAGAATTCACAGCTATAGAACAAGCCAGGGATCTTGTCATTGATTCCATTGCAGAGACGATGGATCTTTACGGAATCACCCGGAGTGTCGGGATTTTATACGGAACAATGTATATGAGGGATGAAATGACGCTTGACGAAATGCGTGAGGAACTGCAGATGAGCAAACCGAGTATGAGCACAGGCGTCAAAAAGCTGCAGGATTTAAATGTGGTCAAAAAAACCTTTCACCGCGGCACACGGAAGCATACGTTTGTAGCGGAAAAGGATTTCTTTACGTTTTTCACGAATTTCTTCCCGCCGAAATGGGACCGTGAAGTTCAGGTGAATTTGTCCGCCATCGTACAGGCCCAGGCGGATTTGCAGTCCGTTTTGCTGGCCGAGGAAGGCAGCGCGGAATTACAGGAAGAAGCGCGGCAGTTATATGATCAGCTTGAAAGCTCGAAAGCTTATTATCATTGGCTGAAGCGGCTCGCCGACTCAGTTCAGAGCGGGGAGATTTTTAAATTTATTCCGATAGAAACAGACGAAAAAAACGCCTGATTTTGATTCAGGCGTTTTTTGTCGTGATTTGATTATTTTTGAGAAAATATAGGAACATAACCCCATTTACTTCCATTAAAATTGATGGTAAATTTTTATAGGTATGGTCGTTCTTTTTTAAGAACAATCAGCAAATTTTTTTTTAGGGGGATTTATGAAAATGAAACAGAAATTTTTCTCAACTGTCATGGCAAGTTTATTCGGCCTCGTTTTGCTTCTTTCTCTGCCGACAGCGTCATTCGCCGCTGAGTCAGGCTCAACCGTTCACGAGCCGGAAATGTCCGCGAAAGCGACTGCTACCTTATTTGCAAAATATACAGGTGCCAGCCAGCAGGAATGGTCATTTTCTGATATCGAATTGACGTACCGTCCGAACACGATCCTGAGCTTAGGCGTTATGGAATTTACCCTTCCTAGCGGATTTGCGGCTACAACAAAAGATACAGTCAACGGACACGCTTTGCGTGAAAGACAGATTCTGAATAACGGCAAAACAGTCAGACTTCCGTTAAACATTGATTTGCTCGGCGCAGCGGAATTTAAGCTTTCTCTTAATAATAAAACATTGCCTGCTGCAGGTACATATAAGTTCCGTGCAGAAAATAAATCATTAAGCATCGGCTCTAAATTCTATGCTGAGGACACAATTGTTGTTCAAAAACGCAGCACACCGCCGACACAGCCTTGCAACTGCAAATAATTGCGAAAAACGGACCGGCACAAGCTCATCGCTTGTCAGCCGGTCTTTTTTGTGCTGTTTTCTTTCTTCCGGCCCTCGCATTGACAAACCCCTGAAACAGGAGTACATTCTTGTTTGTTATATTTGGAGTGACGAAAACAGTTTCTTAAGGAGTTATGAGGATTGGGAAAAATCAAAAATAAACAATTTGCCGTCATCGGACTCGGCCGTTTCGGCGGAAGCATCTGTAAAGAGCTTTTTAAAATGGGGCATGAGGTGCTTGCGATCGATATCAGCGAAGAGCGGGTCAACGCATACTCCTCTTATGCCACGCATGCCGTGCGGGCAAATTCAACGGAAGAAAGCGAGCTTCAGTCGCTCGGCATCAGAAATTTTGAATATGTCATCGTAGCAATCGGCGCCAACATTCAGGCAAGCACGCTGACGACGCTGTTATTGAAGGAGCTGAACATCCCTAATATTTGGGTGAAAGCGCAAAACTATTATCATCACAAAGTGCTTGAAAAGATCGGTGCTGATCGTATTATCCATCCCGAAAAGGATATGGGAGTGCGGATTGCGCAAAGCCTTTCAGATGAAAATGTCTTAAATTACATTGATTTGTCAGATGAATACAGCATCGTGGAGCTTTCAGCCACGAAAAAGCTGCATTTAAAATCCATTCTTGATCTCGGCGTCCGGGCCAGATTCGGCTGCACCATTCTCGCCGTGAAACATAATGGAGACATTCAGCTGTCCCCTTCTCCGGAGACTGTCATCCATGAATGTGACTGCCTTGTGCTGATGGGGCATAAACGTGATATTAAAAGGTTTGAAACTGAAGGAATGTAAAAAAAGCCGGCAAGCTGCCGGCTTTTTTTGATGCTTATGTTTCTTCACTTAACTGGACGGCGGTTTGGTCTACCCAGCCGATCAGCTCATCTTTCACTTGAATTTGGTACCAGACGGATTCTCCGTTTTGTTTTTCAGATACGACTTTAATATGCTGGCCGGTAAACTTTTGCGCCGATGCCAGTTTAATAGAATGCCGCTCTTTTGACGGCTTGGACCACACGTCTTCAATGGCGTGGTCTTTGATGGCGCCTTTCATATCAACTGCTTTAAGAGAGGCATTGATTTTGTCATATTCATTCAGGTTATAGGTTTCTATGACATCTTTAATTTTTTCAGCATAGCCGGGGTCTGTGGCGTAGCCGGATTTTTGAAGGGCAGCCGCCGCTGTTTTATAATTGTCCGCTTCAATGACGGGCTTGTACTTCTTTTTATTCCAAGACGTTCCGTTGACAAATAATTTGGCATGGTCATCCATTGATTCAAAAAACGTGCTGTATTTACGGAATTTTGCCCGAATCGTTTTTCGTTTTCCTTTTTCAAATTCATCCGTTTTCATCGTGACGTGTTTTCCTTTATAATCACCTTTTACACCGAACAGGTTGCGCGCTTTCCCCGCAAGCTCACTGTTCCCCCAGTCCGATTCGAGAATGGCCTGTGCGAGGGTGATGCTCGGAAGGACATGATATTTCTCATATAAAATCTGAGCATGCCCGGAAAGGCTGTCAATAAAGACCTGCTGCTCGTCCACCTCTTCAGGCGGTTTTTCTTCCGTCACTATGAATTTCGAAAATACCATTGATACCAGAAATAATCCGAATATAAGAGATACAGCAAAAAGGCACCCAAGCACCCTTTTGGTCTTTGCTTTCTTTTTCATATCAACCTTCCTTTAATTCCGGAATCACTAGATTTATAATTTTACTGGTCATTGATGAAAATTTCAATAAAATAGGGAAAAAGACGGAGAAAGAACACATTGTGCAAATAAAAAAGACCCCTCTTTGAGGAGTCTTTTTTGTTATGCCATGCTCAGCTGAGGGCCGAACAATTCATATTGAACAGAATCAGAGTCAAACCCGAGCGCAAGAATCATATCTTTCATTTGCGTCATAAACTGCGCTGATCCGCACAAGTAACATTCAGCATCTTGATTCAGATGAAGCTGCTCCAAGAAGGTTTGATCAATTCGGCCGCTGTAAAAAGGCTTGTCTCCTGAGCGGTCTTGTTCTGCCGGTTCACTGTATACATAAATGACGTTAATATTCGGATGATTCTCCGCAGCTTGTTCAGCCTCTTTGCGGAACGCGGCGTACTCTCCGTTTTTCGCGGCATGAATAAAAGTAACGGAACGCTCCGGCTGTTTTTCGGCGGCTGTTTTCAGCATGCTCATCATCGGCGTGATTCCGGAACCGGCACTGATAAGAACAACCGGTTTTTCGGAAGCAGACAGCTTGAAATCTCCGGCGGGTGCGCTGACTTCAAGTTTATCTCCCTCTTGAACTTCATTGTGGAGATGAGAAGAAACCGCTCCGTCCTTTTTCACAGAAATCCGATATGCGCCTTTTTGAGAAGCATTAGACAGGCTGTACTGGCGAATGTGCGTATAAGGAGAATCCGCAATCCTCACTTTAATGCTGATATATTGTCCCGCTTCAAATCCAGGAAGCGAAGAGCCGTCACTCGGTTTGATATAAAACGATGTGATATCTTTGCTTTCTTTTGTTTTCTGTATAACCGTAAATTCTTTATACCCCTGCCATCCGGCTTCATTATACATGTCTTTTTCAATGCCGATGAAAGCCTCCGCAATAACACCGTAAGCTTTTTCCCATGCCTGCATAATCTCAGGAGTTGCGGCATCCTGCAGCACATCCTTAATTGCCAGAAGCAGATACTTTCCGACAATCGGATAATGTTCCGGTTTTACACCGATGCTTGTGTGCTTATGGCCGATCTGTCTGACCGCCGGAATGATTTGTTCTAATTGATCAATATTCGCCGCAGCCGCAATGACTGCATTTGCCAATGCTGCGCGCTGAGTCTGTTTCTTTTGGTTCGTTTGGTTAAACATATTTAACAGTTCGGGATGATCTTGAAACATCAGGTTATAAAAGCGTCCGGTGATGTTTTCTCCATGTGTTTTCAATACAGGTACTGTGCTTTTGATGATGTCTATTGTTCTCTCATCCAGCATGTTCATCCTCAACCCTTCTAAAGATGTATTTTCAATATATCTTTATAGTAAGAGATATTTCGAATAAAAGATATATCTAAAATGAATCTTTAAAAAAGCCGTCACAATATTGTGTTGGATTTGGAATTTATGGATTTCACCTCCTTTTTTATCACCCGGTGAAACAGGGACACATATATTTGGGAATATACGTTTAAAGATGAAAGCGGGGGATTGCATGGTTTCCGATATCGATTACACGTCTCCGAATACACAGTTCACTTATGATGTGAATGAGAGCCGTTTTTTTACGAAAGATGCTCGGAACTTTATCAATGTATTGGGGATTAAACAGTTAAACACGCTTGAAAATATTTCATTATTAGATATCTTTCTGAGTAAAACAAATGTGATTGAACCGCATACCCATCAAAACGCCGCTGAATTGGTGTACTGTATTTCGGGTTCCGCGGTGGTATCGATGCTGAATCCGTTCACCCAGAAAATACGTAATTACCCGATTACCCCCGGGCAAGTGGCGAATATTCCGCAGGGGTGGTGGCATTATGAAGTCGCCACTTCAGACAAAACCCATCTTTTGGCCATATTTGACGCCCCTTCGCCTGAAGTGATATACGGCTCGGATATTCTCCGTCTGACGCCGCCTGAGATCATGGCGCATACGTACTGTTTGAATGAGCATGAGTGGGAAAAAGCCGTTTCACCGATCCGGCAATCAACTGTGATAGGTCCCGATAAATACTGCGGACAGTCTGAAAACACGGGTATTCATGATATGAATAAGCCTTATCAGCCAAATACGCATTATCCGAATGATCCGTATCGGCATTATGTTCAGCCGTTCTATCGGGGGTATTAAATGGGAAACGGAGCGGCATTCAAGCTTTGACGAAAAAAGCCCCTCATTGGAGAGGGGCTCTTGATCATTACGGTCCGGTTCCGCAGCTTACTTTGTACTCGCCTTCGGACGATTTTTTTGAATAACATACGTGCGGCGTCTGTCCGGTTTCATCTTTCCAATTGAACCAATTTACATAATAAAGGTTCCCGGCCTCTCCGCCTCCTTCTTCTTTTTGAAGAATCGCAAAGCAGCTTTGATACGGATATCCTTTTTTATAAATGTCATGCCTGATGGCTCCTTTTTCTGAAGCAGACGTGAAAATGATGGGAGAAAGAGCCGAGAGCGCTGTTAAAAGAAGTGCCACTGCCGCTGAAAGAGTTAGTATAAGATAGATTTTCTTTTTCATTTTTCCTCTTATTCCTTTCATTTAGTTGTTAGAAACGAAGCGGAACACAGAGGCTGCTGCAGAGGATTAAAAACTTATAAAGGTATGGAGCCAAGGGGCTCGCACCCCTGACCTCTACGCTGCCGGTGTGGAGATGCTTTTCTGATAGGAACAGACGTTTTGTTTCAAACCCTAATCTTTTATTTGGCTAAAAATGAATAAGCTGGTCCCAAAATAGGATTATAAATTAAAGGTTAATTTTCCACTAGACCTGCCATCAAAACGCCCATCACAATCAATAATAATAGTAAAAGTAAACAAAGTGCTAGGATAACAAAAGAAATATTCTTTGCAATTCCTTTAGGGGATTTGATTGCTAGAATACTCCCCACGACAATTCCTAGGATTCCAAGCGCCCAATGAATATGAGGCAGAAAGCACAATGCGAATAAAAGGATGATAAGCGACACGAACCCAAAATACTTTCTCATTTCTCTCCTTTCTATTTTCCCTCCCTTAAATTGAAAAGAAAATTGAACTTATAAATATTGAGTGCCATATTTTTTAAATATTAGCATAGATTTATCGTTCGAGCTTTATGACGGCGGATACATACGCGAGGTTATCTGCGCAGTTCATTACGGGACCACCTACGGAAGGAATTTCGTGTGAAGAACTTAAAGGGGGATACATTATTGTATTTGATTCTCTTTTATCCGTTGAGACTTATGAAGTTGGGAGATGATCAAATGACTGATTTTGAATGAAAAGTGCACCGGATTATCTTTAGATCCAATTCAGGAAGAACCCCTCCTTGGATGAATTGAAGAGAAAAACTGGCAAGGATGAACGCGCTATTCGGGAAACAGTGAAGAACCTCATGAGGCAGCGTATGCTGAAATGGGATAAGAATAAAAACAAGTGGATGTTTTAAAACAATATAATGAAGAAACAAAAAAGCCTTTTCCGAAGAAAAGACTTAAGCTGTTCAAGTTTGAAGGCGATCAGAAGCTACTTTGATTGTATCTTGTGCTTGTTTTTCTACTGAGCTCATACCCAATCCACATACTAAAGATAACGACAGACCCAAAATAATGCAGATGCTTTTTTTCATACTGGCACTCTCCTTCTTAAGTTTGATTACGATCAGATGAAACTTGATATGATCCATCAAATGAAACAACCGAAGCCGTTAGACCGGCCCCTGACATTAAAACGACAGCCGATACAATGATAAATACGCCTTTTCTAAAATTCATACAGGCATTCTCCCCTCTGAATTTGTTTTTGCGTTTGAATCATTTTTTGATGATAAAAATAAGATTTGTCATATTGCTTTGATTCTGCATAAACAGCAGCCGTATCAAGAGCAATATCTTCTACATACGAATAGTTTTTATTTTTCTCAAGGTAATCAATTGTTTTTTTGATTCCCATTTGGTCTATTGCATTAATATATAAAGCCTCCAAATATTTTTGCAGAGATTCAAACAGCTTATCCCCTTGATATATCGCTGATGAAAGTCCCTTTTTGCTGATTTGAATCGCCTCGCTTGTTTTCCCTTGTTTAAATAGAAGCTTTGCGTATGTAAACAAGGAATGCGGAAGGTTACCCAATTTATACTTTTCAGATATCTCCGCTGCTTTTTTTAAGTAGATTTCAGCTTTACTGTATTCTTCTAGGTCTCCGTAATTCTTTCCTATGTTGTAATAAGCAGAACTGAGCAGCCTTTCATTATTGTTTACTTGTTTCGACAACTCTAAAGCTTTTTCTAAATGAGGCAAACTTTTTTCAAAGCGTTTAAAGTCAACATAATTCCCAGAGATGACGAATAGACATTGAATTTTCCGGACCTTATACAACTCATACTGATCGTAAATATCGAGCGCTTGCTTTACGTGATGCATGGAGACGTGGCTTTGTTTCATACCGTAATATGCTTCAGCCAGTTTAAAATGAAACTCCGCTCTCTCAATTTCATCATGCACATGAACGAGTTGTTTTTCAGCCTCTCTATAAAAGCCGATCGCCTTTACATACTGCTTTTGATCAAATTCATACATGCCGCGGAAAAATAAAGAGTAATAGCACAGCAGGCCGGAAATTCCTTTATTTGATGCTTCGATTTTTTCCAGCAGCTCGTCAATTGTCGGTCTCACACGGGTAGTCACCGGTTCTAAATAATCCAGCATGAGCTGATGGCGGAATTTCATGAGGGTGTAGTAAATCAGTAGATACTCGTCTTCTTCCATCTCATTTATTTCTTGTTCCACTTCCGCTTTCAAAATCTCCGCATCCGGAACACTGAACTGACGTATCATTTTGTACCATTCATTAATCTTAACGCCAACCCCCGATGACGGTAAAACAGAACTCACAAGGCCACTCCTCCTTTTATATAATATTCTAACATTTCCATAATATGTTTGGACGAAAAAAAACCGCAATTTGTTTGCAGTTGCCAGATTACTTATTTTCACATAACTGTTGGAAACGTCCATTCTATTTGCGATAATAAAACTAATGTATGGGGAATATAAATGGGAGGGATTAAGGATGTGTCATTTAAAATGAGCCTTACTTTATCACTCAAATGTTTTAAGCTGTATGAAAATGTGTACTTTGGGATAGCGTTTATAAGTAGACTCTCTACAAGTCTACTTTATTTTTTCTCATAAATAAACGAGGTGAAAATCAATGGATGGTATAGAATTTTTAGAAAATATGACACGACTCGGAGTACTCATTTTGGTGTTCTCAGGATATGCTGTTTATTGGAAATTAGGTAAAACAAAAAGAGAGCGAGGGCTTACAAAATTTGAAGCTTGTCTTAGGTTCTCTGTCATGTTCGGTATATTAGCTTGGGGGGTTCGACTCTTGCTTTGAGTTTATGGTCATAATCTTTTTTGTCGATATTTTACTTATCCTGTCTAAACAGATTAAAACTAGATAAATGTACCCTTATTTAGAAAAATGTGTTACCGTGTAGTTTCTTGTACAAGTTTCTAAAAGAGGAAGTTATAATGTTGAAAAGATTAGTTTTTCTGGCGTTGACCCTACTTCTTGCTATTGTGACAATAGCACCAGCAGCTTCAGCAGCACAATTGAATCCTAAGGACGGTTTAGACGGCTTAACTGAAGAACAAATTGAAAAATCTGTTGCAGAAGTTGAGCACATCTTTACTAAAATTCTAGTTTTTGACAAAGAGACCGGCTATACAGTCAAAGAAGATGAGCTTGAAAAATCTCCTTATCCTCCTGCTCAAAAGGAGGGCATGATCGCTTTCGCTAATTATATGAATAAGGAATATAATAATACGGATGCCCAAATCAGTAGTGTTCAAGGATGTTTAGAGGATACACTTAACTTAAGTAAAGGTGCTTTGAATCAAGTTCAAAAAGCCATTGAAAAGGGCGAGTGGCTGACTGTTGTAGGATTTCTAGGAACTATAGGTTTAGCAATTTCCCCACCAGCAGTATTTGCATTCTTCCTGCTATGTGGTGCTCCAGTAGCAAAGATTGCTCCGAAAGAAAATTGATAAACAACAAAGCCGCCTTTAAAGGCGGCTTCTTCAAGCCTAATTGAAGGCGAAAAGCAACTAAACTTCCTCAAAATAAATTTTTCGTCCCCAAATTGTCCCCAATTGCTTTTTTGGGCTATTGCTCTGTTCCTGACAAATAAAAAACCCTTATAGAATAAGGGTTTAAAGGTATGGAGCCAAGGGGGCTCGAACCCCTGACCTCTACGCTGCCAGCGTAGCGCTCTCCCAGCTGAGCTATGGCCCCGTGCTGTAACGTCATGTTTTATTATAGACGAGTCTTCTATGAATTTCAAGCAGAAAATTCAGTTTGCTCATATTTTCCTGAGACGTTTTTCGAACATAAAAAGAAGACCCTCCTGGGGGCCTCTTCGTTTATCGCACGAGCATGATTAAAATGATGCCGAGGATGACACGGTAAATGGCGAACGGGACAAGCTTAATCCGGTTAATGAGCCGAAGAAAAAACTTGACGACTAAGAGGGCGACGACAAAGGCGCAGATAAAGCCGACAAGAAAAAACGGAATCATGTCATAAGAAAGACTGCTCCAGTATTTCACCAGCTTCAGAAGGCTTGCACCCGCCATAATCGGAATGGCCATAATAAATGTGAAGTCTGCGGCTGCCCGGTGATTCAAGCCGACAATGACACCTCCGGCAATCGTTGAGCCTGAGCGGGAAAATCCGGGCCATAAGGCGAGACACTGGAATAATCCGACACAGAAAGCCTGTTTGTAGGTGATTCTGTCCACCGTATCGATCGTTTCTTTCCTTTTATTGATCCAGTCCGCTATAAGCATAAGCACGGCTCCGGCAATTAATCCGTAAGCGACCGTTCTGACGGAGAATAAATAGCGGTCAATGAAATCCTCAAATAAAAAGCCGAGCACCGCCGCCGGAACAAGACCGACGGCGATTTGCGCGATGGTCAGCCTGTATCCCTTCTGCTGATCGCGCGTGACGTTTTTTTTGAGGCCGAGTAAATGTAATATCCGATCCTTAAACACAATGGCCACCGCCAGAATCGAACCGAGCTGAATCACCACTTTGAAGGAATTGGCGGCTTCCGGATTCATCAGGCTTCCGGATTTCAGCCAAATGTCATCCGCTATGATCATATGTCCCGTGGAAGAAACCGGCGCGTATTCCGTCAGCCCTTCCACGATTCCCAAAACGGCTGCTGTGAACATCTCCCATAGTGTCATCCCATTCTTCCCTTCATTCATCATTTACAAAAGAGAAGCTCTCCTCTGAAGGAAAGCCTGTCTTATAATAAATATCATGTCCGTTCCGATTTTATGACTTCGATACAGCATCATTTTTTCTTCTTCATATAAATGCGAGCGCATTTTGAACCAATCAAACAGATGGGTCGTGACCACTTTGATGACCGCATACCCCGGGATGGCTAAAATAATGCCGACAACCCCGAACAGCTTTCCGGCGGTTAAAAGAACAAAGATGATGGTAATCGGATGAATGTGAAGATTTTTCCCCATGATCTGCGGCGAAATTAATTTCCCTTCCACGAGCTGGACAACGGTCCAGACAATCGCAAGCTTCAGCAGCATAAGTGGCGAAGTGACCAACGCGATAATAATCGCCGGCGTAATGGCAATGGTCGGCCCTAAATACGGAACAACGCTCGTACAAGCGGCAATGACCGCAAGCAGGGAAGCATAATCAAGTCCGATAATCAGATAGCCGATAAATAATAAAAACCCGATACAGAAGCTGACGATGACCTGTCCTCTGATATAGGAGCTTAATCTGTGGTTCATTTCACTAAGCATCGTATACGTTTGTTCTTTCAGACGGGTGGGCACAAACTTTAAGATATAAATCGGCAGTTTTTTGCCGTCTTTCAGCAAATAGAACAGAATAAACGGCACGGTCACAATCGAAATAATCACTTCAGTCAGCGCGCCGATAAAATTCCCGACTCCGGTAAATGTGCTGTTTGCAATTGTCGCCGCCTGCGCCGATACTTTATTAGCGAGATCGGAAATGTTGATATTCATCGTCTTTTGCGCCTGATTTACAAAATCGCTTCCGATCAGGCTTTTCGTCTGATCTTCAACGATGTCCACATATTTCGGCAGGTTGTCGATCAGGCTCATGATCTGTTCCTTTAAAAACGGAATAATTGAAACGACCGTAATCGAAATCAGCCCTATAATAATGAGGTAAAGGAGCAGGATGGAATAGACTCTTTTCACTCTTATTTTTTCCAATATATCTACGATCGGATTAAGCAGATAATAAACAATTCCTGTCAAAATGACGGGGAGCGCAATCGTTTTGAGCAGGACGATAATGGGTGTGAAAATAAATGATGTCTTCATAAAGACAAGGATATTGAGACCGATGAGCAGCAATACAAGCAAAAACAAGACAAATTTATTGTCTAAGAAAAACTGTTTAAATCTGCCGCCCCATGTTTGCAATGTTTCCACTATTGTTCCTCCATCATATGTATTTTACTTAAATTGTACACTATCGTTCCTGTAATGAAAAATAATAACCGGCCTCTATGGGAATTTTTCCTATCCGTTTAGCTGGCAGCCTTTTTTTCCATTTATGTTTCTTTGAAAAAAAGCTATAATGTAAGCCAATACATAGAAGGAGCGATAGCAATGATTCGATTTGCAACAGTCGGAACGAATTGGATTACAGAACGATTTCTGGAGGCGGCTTCTGCTATTGATGACTTTCAATTAACGGCGGTTTATTCCAGAACTGAGGAACGTGCGGCGGAATTCGCCGGCAAACACGGCGCTGCTCATTATTTCACCAGCCTGAAAGAAATGGCGGAAAGCAAAGCCTATGACGCGGTGTATCTTGCCAGCCCGAATGCATTTCACAAAGAGCAGGCGGTCCTTTTTATGGAACACGGCAAGCATGTACTGTGCGAAAAACCGTTTGCGTCTAACGCAAGGGAAACGGATGAAATGATTCACGCAGCCAAAACGAACAGCGTTCTCTTGATGGAAGCCATGAAAACGACGTTTCTGCCGAACTTCAGCATGCTTCAAAACCACTTACATAAAATCGGACCCGTCAGGAGATTCACGGCAAGCTACTGCCAATATTCATCACGATATGATGCATATAAAAACGGTACGGTGCTTAACGCGTTTAAGCCTGAATTATCGAACGGTTCGTTAATGGACATCGGCGTGTACTGCATTTATCCGGCCGTCGTCCTGTTCGGCAAACCGAAAAACGTCATTGCGACCGGTCATAAACTATCATCCGGCGTTGACGGCGAAGGCACGGTCATTCTGTCATACGACGGATTTGAAGCGGTGCTGATGCATTCGAAAATCTCAAATTCGTTTGCCCCGGCGGAAATTCAGGGTGAAGACGGCACGATCGTTCTGGACAGCATTCACGGACCGGAACGGGCGGAAATCCGCTATCGTGACGGCCGGACGGAAGACATTTCAGTCCCTGATCTGAAACCGTCGATGTACTACGAAACGGCTGAATTCATCAATCTTCTTCGAAACGGACAGCGGGAGTCTTCCGAAAATACATTTGAACGTTCTTTCATTACGGCGAGCATTATGGAAGAAGCGAGAAAACAAATCGGAATCGTCTTTCCCGCCGATCAAAACTAAAAACATCCGCCCGGATTCGGGCGGATGTTTTTTATTTGGACGCTAACAGGTCAGCAAACGCTTTTGCATACTGCGGAAGGTCGGGCGGGCGGCGGCTTGATACAATGTGGCCGTCAGTTACGACAGCTTCATCCAGCCACTGTGCCCCTGCATTTGTCATGTCGTCTTTGATGCCGGGCGTGCTCGTTACTTTTTTCCTGCGAGAATTCCGGCAGATATAAGCACCCAGCCCGCATGGCAGATCTGGCCGATCGGCTTTTTCTGCTCGTTCATCGTACGGATGATGTCCAAAACTTCGGGATATCTTCGCAGTTTGTCAGGAGCCCAGCCGCCAGGCACGAGCACGGCATCATACTCCTGAATAATCAGGCTCTTAAAATCGTAATCCGCCGTCGCGGGCACCCCGTATTTTCCTTTGTATGAACGGCCCGCTTCTTCTCCTATTAAATGAACGATCGCGCCTTCCTCTCTCAGCCGGTAGACGGGATACCAAAGCTCTAAGTCTTCAAAATCGTCACTGACAAGCGCTATGACTTTTTTGCCTTCTAATCTCATCACTGCCACTCCCTTCTTTTATATTAGTGTATCGCTTTTTTCAGATGAGGAAAAGAAACAGCTCGTTACAGCTGTTCTTCGTCTTCAGACTGAATCGTAAATTTCCGTGTGACCTGCTGCAGTTCTTCAGCCATATGCGCAAGCGTTTCGGCGGATGAACTGATTTCTTCCATGGAGGCCAGCTGCTCTTCAGCTGAGGCGGCGATGTCTTGAATGCCGGCGGACCCTTCTTTGGCGACTGAGGTAATGTCCTCCACTGCGTTTGTCACATTTTGCGACCCGGCTGCAAGCTGCTCAAGCGTTCCGTTCATATGCTGCAAGGCGCCTGAAATCTGAGTCGTCATTTCTGAGATTTTTTTGAAGCTTTCGGCCGTTTGATCCGTAATATCGAGGCCTTCCTTCACATCTTGATTCACCGCTTGGAATACAGAAAGCGATGTGGCGATTTCTTTGACGATTTCCTGAATCAGCGTTTCGATTTCCTTCGCGGAGCCGGCGGATTGTACGGCAAGCTTTCTCACTTCTTCCGCAACGACGGAGAAGCCCCGCCCGTATTCGCCTGCTCTGGCCGCTTCAATGGCCGCGTTCAAGGCAAGCAGATTTGTTTGATCGGCAATGCCGTTAATAACGTTCAGAATGCTCTTAATGTCGTGCGACTTCGTTTCCAGCCCTTTTACGACGGCTTCCGCCTGCTGTACGGAACGATCAATTGTTTTCATCTGGCCGACCGTTTTCGCCACTAATTCTTCTCCGCTTCCGGCCGTTTCAGAGGTTTGGATGGCGGATTCAGTGATTTCCGCCGATACATTCGCCGTCTCGGCAATGCCGGCATTCATTTGGGAAAGGTGATCAGCACTTTCTTCCAATTTCTCGCTTTGTGATTCGTTTCCGTTTGAGAATTGTTCAATCGCCAGAGTAATATGCTCTGTCGCCTTGCTTGTCTGTCCGGCGGATGCCGTCAGCTCTTCGGATGAAGAAGCGACATGTTCGACGGATGATTGGATGACGCCGATGACAGACCGGAGTGATGCCGACATCTCATTGAAGCTTTGGCTGAGCTGCCCGAATTCATTTTTTGACTTGATGTCAATGACTTCCGTTAAATCGCCGTCACTGATTTTAGCTGATGTCGAGACAAGTTTTTTGAGCGGTTTTGCAATCGAGCGAATGATAAAAAAGATTAAAATACCGCCGACGATAAGAGAAACCGCCAGGATGATCAGCGCCATTTTCATGACAGGCGAGGCTGCGTCATGGATCTCACTGACAAAAAATGTGCCGGCGATTTTCCAGCCCGTCAGTTTGTTTGTCGTGAAGGCCATTTTCTTCTGCTGTCCTTCAAACATGTATTCAAACGATCCGCTTGATTTGGAAAATACCTCTTTCGTCCACTCTCCGGAGCCTTCCGTTCCCGCTTTTATAGTCGGATGGGCGATGTATTTTTTGTCCCCCGTTGTAATGAAGGCAAATCCTTTATGACCGATCTGGACGCGTTCGGAAGCGTTCAGCAGGTCGCCCAGATTAATATCAAGCGCCACAACGCCTGATCCGTCTTTTGTCTGCTGGGCAATCGTAACGACCGTCTGTCCGGTTGCAGCGTCTTTATAAGGCTCGGTAAACACCGGCTGTCCGCTTTTTTCAACCGCCTTTGTATACCACTCGCGCGTGAGCGGATTATAATCGGACGGCATGTCAGCGGACGGATATTTCACGAACGCTTTGTCGCGAGACGCGGCGTAAATTGACGTGACATCGTCATTTACGGTGACATACTGCTTCATTTTGTCGAGCAGTACCGATTTATTTTTCGTGTTCAGTTTTTCCTTTGTGATTGATTCGCTGTAGTAGTCAATCGCTTTCAGCTTGCCTTCGAGCATGTTTTCCAGCACGCTGTTCAGTTCGCTGACATTTCCCTGGGCGCTGTGGGTCAGTTCTCTTTCTAATGTACTCCCCGCCGTTTGGTAGCTGAAGTAGGCGAGTATGCCGACCGGAAGCACCAATACGGCTAAAAATGCCGCGATCAGCGGCTTGCTGATGGATGGCTGTTTGATCCAATGTATCAGTTGTTTCATTTTTTCAGTCTCCTTCTTTGAAAAGCTAAATCTAATATCGTCAGATAGGACAAAAGATTTATTAAAAAACTAAAAAAAC
This sequence comes from Paenibacillus lentimorbus NRRL B-30488, assembly GCF_000411595.1. Taxonomy (NCBI): domain Bacteria; kingdom Bacillati; phylum Bacillota; class Bacilli; order Caryophanales; family Paenibacillaceae; genus Paenibacillus; species Paenibacillus lentimorbus. Next base: position 22,863 of record NZ_ANAT01000014.1, read on the forward strand.
ACCCAAACAGCACATTTGGGTGTTCTATGACCTATTAATCTATTTTAAATCGTTTCGTCATATCACGTAATTCTTCCGCCATCTGGGATAACGTTTCCGAAGACGAACTGATTTCTTCCATTGAAGCCAGCTGTTCTTCGGCAGAGGCCGCGATATCCTGAATGCTGGCGGAGCTTTCTTTTGCGATGGACGCGATTTGCTCAGAAGCTCCTGAAATCTGCTGTGATCCTGCTGTCAGCTGTTCTACCGTCGCATTCATATTTTGAATTTCTCCGGCGATCTGGTTCGTCATTTCAGAAATCCGTTTGAAGCTCGTTTCGGTCTGATTCGTAATATCCAGTCCGCTCTCCACCTCTTTATTGACCGATTGGAACATGCCGAGAGATGTATTGATTTCGTTGACGATTTCTATAATTAAGCTTTCGATTTCTTTCGCTGAATCGGCAGACTGGACCGCAAGTTTTCTGACCTCTTCGGCGACGACTGAGAAGCCCCGGCCGTATTCACCCGCACGCGCGGCTTCAATTGCCGCGTTCAGCGCAAGAAGGTTTGTCTGATCAGCGATTCCGTTAATGACACCGAGAATGTTTGTAATGTCTTTTGATTTTGTTTCAAGTCCGCGCACCACTTGTTCAGCTTCTTTCACTGACCGGTCAATGACGTTCATTTGGCCGACCGTCTGGTGAACGAGCTTTCCGCCTGAATTGGCGACTTCCGCTGATGTGACGGAGGATTCGGTAATGACGGCAGATGCTTTCGCCATATCTTTAAGCCCGCTGTTCATTTGATAAATATGTTCCGCTGCGCTTTCGATATTTTCACTTTGGCTTTCATTTCCGTTAGAAAATTGTTCGATCGCCAATGTGATATGTTCGGTTGCCTTGCTTGTCTGCTCCGCTGAAGCCGTCAGCTCCTCTGAGGAAGATGCGACGTTATTCACGGAATCCTGGATGGCATGGATGAGAGACCTGAGTGAAGCGGCCATATTGTTAAAGCTTTTGCCAAGCTCGCCTAATTCATCTTTTGACTGAATCTCGATCGTTTCTGTTAAATCGCCTTCACTGATCTGTTTCGATGATGTCACAAGCTGCTTGAGCGGTTTTGTGATTGAACGGATAATCAGCACCATGACGATGGTTCCGATGACAATCGCTAATACGAGAACGAGCAGGGACAGATGAAGGATCGGCAGGGCCGCTTCATGAATTTCGTCCAGATACATTGTTCCGGTAATCTTCCAGCCTGTCAGCCCGTTCGTATCATAAGCCATTTTCTTTTCCTGGCCGTCGTATTTGTATTGAAAATCACCTTTTTTGCTGTTGTACAGCTGTTCAGCCCAATCCCCGTTTAATACTGTGCCTGACGTGCGGTTCGGGTGGGCGACCACTTTTTTGTCTTTCGTCAGTATAAAAGCGTAGCCGGATTTTCCGATGTTCACTTTCTTTGTCGTTTTCAGAAGCTCATCGATTTTCATATTGATGGCGACGACCCCTGAGCCGTCTTTCGTCTGCTGAACGACCGTCACGACCATCGTATTGGTGGAAGCCGTGCGATAGGGATCTGTTACAACAACTTTCCCCTTATTTTCCACGGCCTTTTTATACCAGTCTCTTTCAAGCGGATTATATCCTTTAGGCATCTGCAGATCCGGATACCGTGTGAAATGTCCTTCCGTGTCACTCGTATAGATGGATTCCACGTCTTTATTGATCTTCATGTACTCTGTGAATTTATCGGTAATTTGCGATTGGTTTTTCGGCTTGTACCGATCCTTTGTGAGCCAGTCGCTGAAATATGCCGTTCCGTCTTCCTTTTGGCTGATGCTTGTGTTGATCATATCGTTAATCTGCTGCACATTATCTAGTGCGCTTCCCATCATCTGCCTGTCAAGCGTGCTAACCGCCGATTGATAGGCGATAAAAGCCAGCGTTGAAATAGGAAGAATGAGAATGGCCAAAAAAGAAATGAGCAGTTTTCTTGTAAGCGATCTCTGCTTGATGATTTGCACAATTTTTTTCATCTGCTATATCTCCTCTTGCATGTTTACCCTTCATATCGGCAATTATGGGTAAATATACACATCCGAAAAGAAGAAATATACCGAAACATACTTTTTACCTATTGCAAAATTAGTCTTTTAGACTTAATTAAGAGTTTATCTTAAAACGCTTTGTCAGTTCGCGTAATTCTTCCGCCATTTTTTCCAGCGTGACGGCTGAGGAACTGATCTCCTCCATGGACGCAAGCTGCTCTTCAGCTGAAGCCGCGATGTCCTGAATGCCGGCCGCGCTTTGTCTGGAGACTGCCGCGATATCCTCTGAAGCGTTTGATACTTCCTGAGATCCGGCAGAAAGCTGTTCCACGGTTGCATTCATATTTTGCAGTTCACCGGCAATCTGATTTGTTTTAGCGGAAATGTCCCGGAAGCTTTTTTCCGTTTCGTCCGTTAACTGAAGTCCGCTTTTCACCTCGTGATTGACGGATTCCAGCATTCCGAGCGAAGTATGAATTTCTTTGACGATTTCATGAATTAAGGATTCGATTTCTTTCGCTGAATCGGCGGATTGGACGGCAAGCTTTCTCACTTCTTCGGCAACGACTGAAAAACCGCGTCCGTATTCTCCCGCTCTTGCCGCTTCAATGGCTGCATTTAAAGCAAGCAGATTCGTTTGATCGGCAATGCCGTTAATGACGCGCAAAATGCTGGTGATGTCCTGCGATTTGAGTTCAAGCCCTTGTACGACTTGCTCCGCTTTACTTACGGATTGGTCAATAGCGCCCATCTGGCCGGCTGTTTTCTTGACAAGCCGCTCACCGGCGCCGGATATCTCCGCCGATTCAATTGACGTTTCCGTCACAACGGCTGCCGCTTCCGCCAGATCGCTGAGCCCGTCTTTCATCTCATTCACTTGTGCTGTCGCTTTATCAATACTCTCACTTTGGTCTTCCGTTCCATTAGAAAACTGTTCAATCGCAAGGGTGATATGTTCCGTTGCTTTGCTCGTCTGCTCAGCCGAAGCCGTCAGCTCCTCTGAGGAAGAAGCGACATGTTCAACAGAGTCCTGAATTCCTTGAATAAGCGAACGGAGTGAATCTGTCATATGATTAAAACTTTTACCGAGCACGCCGAGCTCATCTTGAGAGCCGACATCAATGGTTTCCGTCAGATCTCCGCTGCTGATTTTTTCCGCTGAAGCTACGAGACGTTTTAACGGTTTGGTAATTGAGCGGATGACAAAATAAATGAAAATCATCCCTGCGGCGATGGCTATCGCCAATATGATAACGGCCAGAGTCAGAACCGGTCTTGCCGCATCCTTGATTTCATCCACGGACATGGTTCCGCTGATCTTCCAGCCCGTCGCTTCATTGGTCACGTACGCCATTTTTTTCGCTTTCCCGTTCAGCGTATATTCATAGTCGCCTTTTTGCCCGCTGTATAATGTATCAACCCATTTTCCCGATACCGCCGCGCCGGCTTTTTCATCACTGTAAGCAACAGCTTTTTATTTTGCTGAGGATAAAGGCGTATCCTTCTTTTCCGATGTTCACTTCTTTTGTCATCGTGATGAGATCGTCGATTTTTATATCAATGGCGACGACGCCTGATCCGTCTTGCGCCGCGCGGGCCATGGTGACGACCATCTTTTTGTTTGAGATGGACTCATAAGGGTCCGTGATGATGGTTTGGCCTTTATTCTCCATGGCTTCCTGATACCAGCTTCTTTCAAGCGGATTGAAATCGGCCGGCATGTCGGCATGCGGATAACGGGTAAACGTTCCTTCCTTGCTGCTTGAAAATATGGCGGACGCTTTATCATTGCTTTCAATAAACTGTTTGAACCTTTCTTGCATTTCCGTTTGGTTTTTTCTTTAAATTTAGCGCTTGTCGCCCATTCGCTGAAATATGCTGAGCTTTTTGTAAACATTCCGATCCGGTCATCAATCATATTGTTTAAGATTTGCACATTTCCTTCGGCGCTTTCCATCATTTGCTTTTCAACGGATGAAGCCGCCGAACGGTAGGCGCCGGCAGCCAATACTGCTACCGGAATAATTAAGATCAGTAAAAATGAAATAATAAGTTTTTTGGCTATTGATTTTCTGGCGATTTTTTTTGCTGTTTTTTTCAATTTTGTAAACCTCTTTCAATCATTTACTGTTTATATCGGCCGACTCCCTTTTTATTACATTGAAAATTAAGTCATAAATGAAAAATAGTTCTATGTACTCCCTTTGTATGCAAGACTTTTTATTTAATTATCCGGCTGTCACTATAAAAAAGGACGCCTTCCACCTGGAAAGCGTCCTTTTTTACTAGTTGATTTTAAATTGTTTCGTTAATTCCCGCAGTTCTTCGGCCATTTGCGCCAACGTATCGGCGGATGTGCTGATTTCTTCCATTGATGCAAGCTGTTCTTCTGCGGATGCGGCAATATCCTGAATGCTTGCTGCGCTTTCCCGTGATACGTCCGCAATATCCGTCACTGCAGCTGAAACGTGCTGAGAGCTGTCTGACAGCTGTTCAACCGTGCCGTTCATCGATTGAAGCTTCTCGGCGATGTCGTTCGTCATGCCGAAGATATTCTGGAAGCTTTCTTTCGTGCGGTCCGTTACGGCAAGTCCTGATTGCACTTCTTCATTAACGGATGTAAACATGTGAAGCGAAGTATTAATTTCAGCCGTGATTTCCTGAATGAGTTTTTCAATCTCTTTGGCAGAACCGGCGGATTGGACGGCAAGCTTTCTCACTTCTTCGGCTACTACTGAGAAGCCCCGCCCGTATTCACCGGCTCTTGCCGCTTCAATGGCTGCATTTAACGCAAGCAGGTTTGTCTGATCGGCAATACCGTTGATAACTCTTAAAATATGAGTGATGTCTTTTGATTTGGCCTCAAGGCCTTTTACAACCGCTTCCGCCTGCTGGACCGATTGATTGATGAGATTCATCTGCCCGACGGTTTGCTGCACATATTCTTCCCCGGTGCCGGCAGCTTCCTTCGATTGTTTAGATGCTTCCGTAATGGATGATGATGTGCGGGAAACGGCGGCGAGTCCGTCGTTTATATGATTCAGCTTGGCTGAGCTTGAATCGACTTTTTCGCTTTGCTCTTCATTCCCGTTTGAAAACTGCTCAATCGCCATTGTAATATGTTCCGTCGCTTTGCTTGTCTGCGAAGCTGAAGCGGTCAGCTCTTCCGATGACGCGGCCACGTTGTCGACAGAGTTTTGGATCGCGCTTATCAATCCGCGCAGAGATTCTCCCATTTCATTAAAGCTCGCGCCGAGTTCGCCCAATTCATCTTTCGAGCGGATATCAATGGTTTCGGTCAAGTCTCCGCCGCTGATTTGTTTAGAAGAGCGGACAAGCCGTTTCAGCGGTGACGTAATGGATCTGACAATCAACAGAATTAAAATTCCCCCGATGATAATGGATGCTGCAAGGACGAGCATTCCCATCGTCAGCACCGGTTGTGAGGCGTCTTTAATTTCGTTGAGCTCCATGCTCCCTTCTATTTTCCATCCGGTCAGTTTATTTGTCGTAAACGCCATTTTTTTATTTTGATCATCGAGCTTGTATGAAATAATGCCGCTGTCTTTGCTGTATACCTCATTCAGCCACGGGGTTGAAACTTTATCGCCCGGTTTGTGGTCTTTATGCGCGACATAGGTTTTATTTTTGGATGTGATAAACACGAATCCTTTTTGCCCGATTTTGATTCCCTGCATCTGCTTCAGCAGCTGGTCAATCGTAATATCCATGGCCACTACGCCTGTTCCGTCCTGCATCTGCTTTGCCACGGTAACGACCATGCTGCCGTCGCTTGCCGCGGTGTAAGGGTCGGTGACAACGAGCGTGCCGCCGGCTTTCACGGCGTCTTTATACCAAGTGCGTGTTCTCGGATCGTAATCGGCCGGAGTATTCTCCTTCGGCGCCTGTGCGTAGCTGCCGTCTTCCGTACCTCCGTAAATGCGGGCTACGTCCTTATGAATAGACGTGTATTGCCCGAACTTTTCTTCAAGAGCAGACATGTTTTTCTTTGAGAAGGATGACCCTTTTAACGTTTCACTGAAAAATTCAATCGCCTTTGCTTTTGCGCCGATATCATTTGTAATGGTTGTGTTAAAAGATTCGATGTTATTTTTCGCGTTGCCTGAAATCTGATCATCCAGCGAATTGCTCGCCGTATGGTATGAACTGAATTCTAACACGAGAATCGGTATGATTAAGATCACGATAAATGAAATGATTAATTTACGTGAAATCGATGCCTTTGTGCACCAATTAATGAATTTTTTCATATTAAGCTGCTCCCTCAAGTGTGATACCTTATATATCGGCTCAGTCTTCACATTTTGTTAACATTTCCTCATTTTTTATGACTTGATTTTCATTGCCCAAGCTTCCTGCATATCTTATAAAAAAGAGAAGGGGGCGTGCAGATGATTATCATATCCGGCCAAGTGCTTCGTCCTCATGACATCGCGAACTGGCAGACGGAAGAAAGCCTTGTTCCGTATATAAATGAACTGCTCAATTCTCCCGTACAATTTGATTACGGGTCGATTGCTGAACTGATGTTCGAGGTGCGGCTGCGCCGCCATATTGCGGAAGCCGCAAGAGAACTGCACGGATCAGGTGTGAAATTTGCAACTTTCGCCAAAACATACGGAAATACGGCTTATTGGAGAGTGACGCCGGAAGGAGCCTTGGAGCTGAAGTACAGAATCCCCGCTTCAAAAGCGATTCGGGACATTATTGAAAACGGGGCGTTTTACGCATTTGAATGCGCTACCGCCATTGTTGTGATTTATTATCTGGCCGTCTTAAAGACAATCGGTGAAGAACGGTTTAACCGGCGTTTCCGGGATATCACTTTGTATGACTGGCACTATGAGCATCTGCCGATCTACACGGAAACCGGCAGCCACTTTTTACGGGGAGATTGTTTATATTTTAAAAATCCTGATTTTAATCCTGCAAAAGCTCAGTGGCGGGGAGAGAATGTCATTGTGATGGGGAATGATCAATATTTCGCCCACGGTCTCGGGATTCTGACCGCTGAACAAATCATCCAGAGATTGAATTCTTTAAGAAAAAAAATGCCGTGCAGCCGGCTTATCTGCTTAACCAGGCAACAAGGCTTGATGCACCCGCGCTTTATCAGATCATGCATTAAAACAATCCCATCGTCTGTCATTGTGACGATGGGATGCGGAATGCTTTTCTTTTCCGGTAAAAAGCCGTCGTGCCGAGCGCTTGATTTGCAGCCCATTCAAACTTCTCTAAATCATGGCGGGTGACGGCTCTGTCCCGTCGGCTCCATTTAATGGCGCGGACAAAGTAATACCCTTTAATCGGCGCCATGGTGACTTTGGAATGCGGAAAATCTTCAAAGACAAACTCAATAGTTCCTCTTTTTTTATAGGACATTTGAAGAATCTTCATCATCCATCACCTCACGATTTCTGGATTATGATTCGCACAATCCGTCCAAAACGGTTTTCACGTCTGTCGGCCCTTCAAGTTTCGCGGCGGACTGGCCGGCCCATAAAGACATATACTCCGCGTCTCCTGATTGAGCCGCGTGCCCGCGCATCGGCTTTGTCAGCGTATTATGCAGCGGATAAGGCAGCGTTTTCCCCTCGTCAGCTTCATATGTTTTCATGAACTGATTCACGATTCCCCGCGCCTGTTTTCCCGAAAACAGGGTGGTCAGCCGCGTGTCGGCTCCTTTTGTTTCGGCAATGGCTTTTTGATATGCCGGTGAGGCGCTGCTTTCTTCACAAAGGAGAAACGGTGTTCCTACTTGAACGCCGTCCGCACCCAAACAGCGGGCGGCCTGCACGCCGCGGCGGTCAAAAATGCCGCCTGCCGCAATCACCGGGATATTCAGCGCGTCTTTAGCCTGCGGAATCAGCGCCATAAGGCCGAGAGCCGGTTCTCCTTTAACCGGCAGAAACGACCCGCGATGCCCGCCGGCTTCTATTCCCTGAAGAATAACGGCGTCCATTCCCCGTTCTTCAAAAGCCTTCGCTTCCTCCGGCGTTGTCGCCGTGCCGAAAAGGAAACAACCGCTATTCTTCAGCTTTTCCGCCGTTTCTTCCGGCGGCAGGCCGAAGGTGAATGAACACGCTTTGACTCCGTAACGGATCAGAAGCTCCGCTTTTTCCTCGAAATCCTTCCATTCTTCTTTCAGATCAGAGAACGGCTTGGCGTCTTTTGCCCTCGGAATGCGGGCTTTCCATTTTTCAACAAGTTCCGCCTCAGGCATCTGCCTTTCTTCCGGGACGAAAAGATTTACTTGAAAGGAGCGGTCCGTCAGCTCTTTCATCTCGATAAGCTGTTTTTCAAGCGCTTGCGGGCTGACGTATCCTGAAGCGAGGCTTCCGAGCGCCCCTTCATTTGATACCGCCGAAGCCAGACGCGGCGTGACCAGCCCGCCGGCCATCGGCGCCTGAATGACGGGCTTTGTTAATGATAATGCACTCATCCACTCACTCATTTGTTTTCCTCCGTTTCAGCCTGTATTTTGATATAACATGTTCTGTTTCGCGGACCGTCAAATTCGCAAAAATAAACGCCCTGCCATGTTCCGAGTATCAGGCGGCCGTCTTCTATGATGACATGCTGGGAGGCGCCGGTTGTACTCGCTTTCATATGTGCCGCCGTATTTCCCTCCATATGCCGGTCCAGTTCGTGCTCCCACGGATATATTTCATCAAACCTTCTGAGCATATCCCTCTTCACATCCGGATCGGCATTTTCATTTATGGTAATGCCGGCGGTTGTATGGGGACAGTATATGAGCGCCAAACCGTTTTTCACGCCTGTTTTGCGGAGAAACGCTTCAGCTTCATGTGTGATGTCGATCATTTCATCCCGTCTGTTTGTTTGAATCTGCAATTTTTTCAGCATATAGATGCCTCCTTTCTTTTTCTCTTCCTTTCCCATATTCGTTTCTGTATTTGTCTTTTCCTGTCGGATCGCGATGATAAACGCAGATCACAAAAAACTTCAGCCTCGGGACTGAAGTTTTTCACCATATATATACGCGGGCCTCATAAGGCTTTAAAAGAAAGGATGTCACATGCCGATGCGGTGGTGTTTCCATGCTTGCGAGCACGAGCGTATCGGAGTCAAGCGGATAACCGGGATGCCTGTATAAAGCGGGGGTCCGGGACAGATTTGTGATGATCAGGGCGGTTTTTGTTCCGTTTTTCTTAGATAGGCATAAATCTGCCGGTCATTCGGAAGCAGCAATTCATATGTGCCGCTGATCAATACGCCGTGTTCTTTTCTGAGGGCGAGCAGCCGTCTGTAGAAATGGTATACGGATGTTTCATCCTGCATTTGTGATGCAGCATTCAGCCATGTGTGGTTCGGATTCACTCCGAGCCACGGAGAAGCATCAGAAAACCCGCCGTTCGCCTCACCGCTCCATTGCATCGGTGTCCGTGAATTATCCCGGCCCTTCTTCCAGATGATCTTCATCACTTTTTCATGCGGAACGCCGCGGGACGTCTCTTTTTCATACAGATATTTCATTGCGGCGTCATCATAATCTTCAATGGACGGAAACGAAACATTGGTCATCCCGAGCTCCTGCCCCTGGTAAATAAACGGCGTGCCTTTCATCAGCATATACATCGCGGCGAGTGCCTTGGCGCTTTCTGTCAAAAACCGTTCGTCACCCCATACCGAGACGGAACGGGGCTGATCGTGGTTCTCCATAAACAACGCGTTCCAGCCCTTTCCTTCAAGACTGTTCTGCCAGCCGGACAAGACGCGCTTAAGCGCCGGAATGGAGATGCTTTGATCATCTTCCGTATCCCAGAGGCCGAGATGTTCAAATTGAAAAATCATTTGAAAGACGCCGTGTTCTTCACCGGCCCAATCAGCCGCCTCCCAAGCCGCCACTCCGTTCGCCTCGCCGACCGTCATGATCGGATAGCGCGAAAATGTTTCCCGTTTCAGCTCTTTTAAGAGATCCATTATGCCTTCCCCATTCATATGGTACGGGAAAGACGGGACGTACGGGAGACCGTCCGGATTCGGCATGTCAGGGAGCCCTTCTTTTTTCTTAATGTGAGAAATGGCATCCACCCGGAAGCCGTCTATGCCTTTATCAAGCCACCAGCGGACCATCTCATAAACGGACTGCCTCATCGCTTCGTTTTCCCAATTTAAATCAGGCTGTTTTTTGTCAAACAGGTGCAGGTAATACTGGCCGGTCTCTTGATCATATTCCCACGCTGATCCGCCGAAAATGCTTTCCCAATTGTTCGGCTCTTTGCCGTTTTTTCCGTCTCTCCAGATGTACCAGTCCCGTTTTTCGGAATCTTTCGCCGAGCGTGATTCGATAAACCAAGGGTGCTCATCGCTTGTATGGTTGATGACGAGGTCTATAATCAGCTTCATGCCGAGCGCATGGACATCCGCAAGGAGCCGGTCAAAATCCTCCATCGTCCCGAATTCGCCGGCAATTTGTTTATAATTCCGAATATCGTAGCCGTTGTCCGCGCCCGGCGAGTCAAAAACGGGACAAAGCCAGATCACATCCGCCCCCAACTCTTTTATGTAATGAAGCTTTGCTCTGATGCCGTTCATGTCGCCGATTCCGTCCCCGTTCGAATCCATAAAGCTTCGGGGATAAATTTGATAGACGGCCGCCGTTTTCCACCAATCCGTTTTCATACCGACACTCCTTTCTTTACATCATATGAAGGAGCGGGACGAAGAAGCATTTTTTCCATAAAAAAAGCCTCATTGCAAAAGCAGGAGGCTCAGAAATCAGTTTTTTTAATTTCAACGAAGCGGATATGATGGTCTTCCGCTTCCAGCACCTTAAATTCACACCCTTCGGCATGAAACACATCACCATTTTTCAGCTCCATTTTTTGTGTTAAGAGCCAGCCGGCAATCGTGTCAATGTCTTCATTTTCGATGGCGATATCAAGGAGATCATTCACCTCTTCTATGAGCGCCTTGCCGTCCATCACATAATGGTGTTCGCCTTTTTTGACGATGTGGGGCATTTCATCCTGGTCATATTCATCACGGATTTCCCCGACGATTTCCTCCAATATGTCTTCGACGGTCACAAGTCCCGCCGTGCCGCCGTATTCGTCAACGAGAATCGCCATATGAATCCGCTCCTTCTGCATGCGGATCAAAAGCTCCTGAACGGGGATGCTTTCAATGACTCTGATGACCGGACGCATAATTTCTTTTAATTCAATGGAGCGGCCGAGAAAATACGCTTTAAATAAATCCTTATTGTTAATAATGCCGAGAATGTGATCTTTGTCTTCCTTAATAACCGGATATCGCGTATACCGTTCGTTGATGATCAAATGTATGGCTTCATCAACTGACTGTTCAAGCGAGATGGCGGCGATTTCGGTGCGCGGCACCATGATTTCTCTGGCGACCCGGTTATCGAATTCAAATATTTTATTAACGTAACGGAATTCAGATTGATTGATTTGACCTTTTTTATAGCTTTCGGACAAAATCAGCCGCAATTCTTCTTCACTGACCACGACCTCATGTTCTTTCACCGAATGAAAACCGAACAGCTTGACCAAAAATCCGGCTGAGCCGTTTAACAGCTTAATAAACGGATACATCACTTTATAAAACAGAATGAGCGGTTTCGCCGTCCACAAACTGACGGCTTCGGCTTTTTGAATGGATATCGTTTTCGGCGCAAGCTCTCCGATGACGACGTGCAGATACGTGACGGCGATAAACGCCGCAATAAACGTGACGACGTGCGTAATAGATGACGGCATTCCGATCAGGCTGAAAACAGGATGAAGAAGCCGCTGAATCGTCGGTTCACCGAGCCAGCCGAGTCCGAGCGCCGTAATCGTAATGCCGAGCTGGCACGCTGATAAATATTCATCGAGATTTGAAATCACCCTGTGCGCCGCGAGCGCCCGGCTGTCTCCGGTTTCAACCAGCTCCGCGATTTTTGAACCGCGGATTTTGACAATCGCAAATTCCGCAGCGACAAAGATGGCCGTTAATCCGATTAACAGCATAATGAGAATCAGTTTTAATATAAGCAAAAAAACCCCTACCGCAAACGGTAAGGGGCCACCTCCTTCGTGTTAATTCTCATCACGACCATTTAAGAAAATCATCACAAAACGAAGCAGCTCGAATAATGAAACGAGCGCCGCAGCCACATACGTCAGCGCGGCGGCGTTCAGCACTTTATTCACGCCGTGTTCTTCACTGTTGCGAATGAATCCTTCCGACACGATAATCCGCTTCGCCCTCGCGCTGGCATTAAACTCGACAGGCAGTGTGACAAGCTGGAAAAAAACAGCGGCCGAAAACAAAATAATGCCGAGTCCGATTAAGTTCAAGCTGCCCAGGAGCATCCCGCCCAAGAAAAGCAGAGGGGCAACCCCGGAGGCAAAATTGACGACCGGAAAAATTTTGTGCCTCAGCACAAGCGCGCCGTATGATTCCTGATGCTGCAAAGCATGTCCGACTTCATGAGAAGCGACGGAAATGGCGGAAATGGAGCGGCCGTAATATACCGGCTCAGATAAACGCACCACCCGCTCCGTCGGGTCGTAATGGTCTGTTAAAGTGCCTCTTACCGGTTCTACCGGCACATCATATAAACCGTTAATATCAAGAATCCGTCTTGCCGTTTCCGCCCCCGTCCGCTGACTGGAGGCTTCCACGTCTGAGTATTTCTGAAAATTGCTTTTCACTTTAAATTGTGCCCAAAACGACAATCCCAATGCAGCAATTGTTAAAAAGATAAACAGCATATTATCCTCTTCCTTTTTCTCTTATATCGTACGATCTGCTTATATATTATTTTAATGATTGCCCGCTTTCCTGTACAGAAATCCGCTTCTTTTTTCTGACAGGAATCAATCCTCCGAGCATGATGAGGATACACCCGGCCATTCCGATGTAAAACGGAAACGTGCCTGCGGTCTCTTTTGCAAAAACAAGCCATGAAAATCCGCCGGACATGTGATTGTATCCATTCAAATCGAAAATAAGCAATACGGCCGCCGAAGCAAGCAGCTGCGCTCCGGCCAGCGCCGCCAGCAGTTTTTGAATGACCGTCATTTGACTCACCCTTTTTCGGTCCGCTTTCTTTATCATATGAAAAAATAAGGGTGAATATGTTTTCGGTGATTTTTGAAAGACATCAAACGAACTGGGACATACTGTATAAAAAAAGATACAGGTGTGATCGACATGAAAGTGACAAATGGCGAGAAAGAACAGCTGAGCAATGCGATAGACAGAATGAACGAAGGGCTTGACGCCTTCATCCAGCTCTATAATGAATCGGAAAACGACGAACCTCTCATTCAGTTTGAAGATGAGACGGCCGATTTAATCAGACATGCGCGTGACTCATACGGCCAGGAACAGCTGGACAAAAAACTAAACACCATTATTAAGCAGATTTTATCCATCTCTCTGTCGAAAGAAGAGCCGGACGAATGAAATCAAACCGTATATTTATTTCCTGGCTGAGATGGCCGTTATATGTTCGGATCGGGCTGATCATTATCGCCTTGATTTTATTGTTCGGCCAACTCATATACATGCTCGAACCGAAGCAGTTCACGTCTGTGTTTGAAGGGGTTTGGTGGGCGGTGATTACGGTGGCCACAGTCGGCTACGGCGATTACGTTCCGCAGACGCCGCTCGGGCAGATTGCCGGCATGGTGCTTGTATTAAGCGGAGCGAGTTTTGTGACCGCCTATTTCGCCACGCTTTCTTCAGCCGTATTCAGCAAACAGCACCGCTATGTCGAAGGGAAGGTCGCCTTTAAAGGCAAGGGGCACGTCATTCTTATCGGATGGAATGAAAAATCGCATATGCTGCTGAAAGAACTGCAGCACATCGCACCGTCAAAAACTGTCGTCCTGATTGATGATTCATTAAGGGAAGGGCCGCTTATTGAAAACGTCCATTTCATCCGCGGACATGCCGCTGATGACAGCACGCTCAATAAGGCGAATATTACGGAAGCTGATACCGTCATTCTGACAGCGGACCAGCAGAAAAATGAATCCGAAGCTGATATGCTGTCGGTATTAACACTTCTCGCCATCAAAGGGCTGCATCCGTCCGTTTATTGTATCGTAGAAATTTTAACGGAACGGTATGTCAAAAACGCCGAGCGCGCAGGAGCCAATAAGATTCTGTGCACATCACGCCTGTCGAGCCGGGTGATGTTTGAGCATTACCGGGTCAAGCTGCAGCTTGCCAAACCGCAAACGCTGTCAGATCTGACGCTGGAGAAAAAGGTGCGCATCATTCCCGTCCCCGAGGAACTGAAGGGCTCATCTTATCATGACTGTGCGCTCTATTATCTCAAACGGAATACCACGATCATCGGCATACAAAAAGAAGAGGGGCCGATGCTGACCCCTCCCCTGTCATACCAGGTGCTCGATACTGATCTGTTTTTGGCTCTTTAATGCAGCAGGACGTCTTCCAGCTCTTTCACAAGCGAGATGCCGATATCTGTATATGAGCGGTCAATTGCCGCATCCCGCCGTTTCGGCTCGGAGAATTGGTTGAATAATGACTCAAAAACACCGCCGCCTGCTGCATCATCCGTTTCCTGTTGATAAACGTGCCTCAGCAAAAAGGGTGTGCCGATTGTAACGGCGGCCCCCCGTTCATCCAGGTGTCCCTTATTTGCTTCAACAGGGATACGGAGAAATAAATAGCCGTCCTGATCGGAAATTTTGTAATCAAAGAACCCGCGGTCATACTCCCAGCCGCCTCCGATGGTATAACCGATCGGTTTCATCACCTGTTCCAATTCGCGGAGTAAAAACGATTGCCCTTCAAGTGAAGATGGTATGCTGATCATGTGCATATGCTCCTTTTTGTCTTTAGCGTCCCCGCTCTGCGGCATCTTCATACGGCGTCCGGGAAGAACCGGGAGCGGCAGACAGACGCTGAAAAGAGGTAACGGCGCATTCAATCAGAACATACGTCACAATTGCGGAGAGAACGGCTTCCGTTGAAATATAGAAAACGGCGGCATAGAGACAGCACTTCGTGATCAGCGTATGCATCCGGCCAATCTTCAGTTTCAGCCGGACCATGTCCGTAAACAAGCCGAGAGGGAAAGCGAAAAACAGGATGGTTTGCAAGAGGGATTCAGGAGACAGTTTTAGTGCCGAATAGGCGACAGCGGCGGAACAGACGGAAATGAAGACATGCTTACATAAAAGCCGCATCAATTCATCATCACACCTTTCACGGTTTAAAAAAGGCTGACCCGTCATGCTGAGGGCCAGCCTTCTTTTTATTTTTCAAGGCGTTTTTCAAGCTCTGCTTTTTTCTCTTCAAAGCCCGGTTTGCCGAGAAGCGCGAACATATTCACCTTATAGGCTTCAACACCCGGCTGATCAAACGGGTTGACTCCGAGCAGATAACCGCTCATCGCCACCGCTTTTTCAAAGAAATAAACGAGATATCCAAATGTATATGCATTAAGCTCTGGAATATTGACAATTAAGTTAGGCACTTTTCCGTCTGTATGGGCAAGCATCGTGCCTTCGAACGCTTTTTTGTTGACGAAATCGACCGTTTTGCCGGCTAAGTAATTTAAGCCGTCGAGATCATTTTCCGCTTCTTCAATTGTCAGCTCATGCTTCGGTTTTTCAACGTTTAATACGGTTTCAAACAGATCGCGTCTGCCTTCCTGCACGTATTGACCGAGAGAGTGAAGGTCAGTTGAGAAGTTAGCGGAAGAAGGATAGATGCCTTTTTCATCTTTTCCTTCACTTTCGCCGAAGAGCTGCTTCCACCATTCCGCAAAGTATTGCAGCGCAGGCTCATAGTTGATGAGCATTTCAATGGTTCTTCCTTTATTATACAGAACGTTGCGGACGACGGCGTATTGATAAGCCGCGTTCTCTTCTAATTCCGAGCTGGAAAAGTCTTTGCTTGCATCAAGAGCGCCTTTCATCATTTCATCGATATCAGCCCCGCTTACCGCAATCGGCAGAAGGCCTACCGCAGTCAGAACGGAGAAACGTCCGCCGACATCATCAGGAATAACGAACGATTCGAAGCCTTCTTCATTAGAAAGCGTTTTTAAAGCGCCGCGCTCTTTATCAGTTGTCGCATAAATCCGCGCTTTCGCTTCTTCTTTTCCGTATTTTTCTTCAAGAAGTTTGCGGAAAATCCGGAAAGCGATTGCAGGTTCCGTCGTCGTGCCTGACTTAGAAATGACATTGATAGAGAAATCAGCGTCTTCCAAAAGGTCCATAACATCTTTCATATAAGTTGAGCTGATATTGTTGCCGATAAAGATAACTTGAGGGTTTTTGCGCTTATCTTTCGGCAGAACATTATAGAAAGAATGATTGAGCGCTTCAATCGCCGCGCGGGCGCCTAAGTATGAACCGCCGATACCCACGACGAGAAGCACGTCTGAATCTGATTTGATTTTTTCAGCGCTTTTTTTAATGCGCGCGAATTCTTCTTTATCATAGTTTTCAGGGAGGTCCACCCAGCCTAAAAAGTCGCTTCCGGCGCCTGTTTTTTCATGGATATTATGGTGTGCCGTTTTTACGAAATCACGTGCGTATGTAAGTTCATGTTCATTGAAAAAAGGTAACGCTCTTGAGTAATCAAAGCGTACATGCGTCATTTGCTTGTCCCTCCATCACGGTGAATTGTTTTCTCTTTCACTTTATATGAACTCACCCGCTAAATCAAGTCATGAAGAAGGCATGATGAATACGGGATTTGCGCTAAGGATGCGTTCATTTTTTATACAATATCCCGGATTCGAAATAGTTATATTTGTAATAATCGTGAAAGAGGTAACGAATCGAATGTTGGTGATCCAGGAACGTATCACCTTTACTTTGGAGCAGGTTGACATCCATCGCCAATACCGATGGGACGGTTCTTTTTATATAGTACTCCTCTTGAGAGGCTAACGCGCAGGTATATTAAGTAATAAATGTCCATTTTTAAAAATAGTGTCTATATTTGGGGTATCGTGTTAAGATGAAAATAATTTTAAACCGGGAGGTGATTTTATGACTAAAACCATTGGTCTTATTTGTGGAAGTTTACGAAAAAACTCGTATAATCGAGTGATTGCTCAATCATTGATTGACTTCGATAATGCGGCTCAATTTCGCTGGGTTGAAATAGACAATCTTCCTTTTTTTAACGAAGATTTAGAAATTGCAGGAGCACCAGACTCCGTAACATCCTT
Organism: Paenibacillus lentimorbus NRRL B-30488; assembly: GCF_000411595.1. NCBI lineage: Bacteria > Bacillati > Bacillota > Bacilli > Caryophanales > Paenibacillaceae > Paenibacillus > Paenibacillus lentimorbus. Next base: position 40,115 of record NZ_ANAT01000014.1, read on the forward strand.
TAGAGCTGATTTACAAGACGTTGACGGCGTCATCATTGTAAGTCCAGAATACAATTCCTGGATTCCCGGGGTATTAAAAAATGCATTGGACTGGGCATCGAGACCGCGGACCTCTTCTGTTTTAAACAGAAAACCGGTTGGCTTAATCGGCGCAACCCCCGGAGGGTTCGGCACCTCCTTTGGTCAAATGCAAATGAGAGAAGTACTCGAAGCTATGCAAGTCAATGTTCTGCCCTTTCAAAAAATGCTGATTTCGCAAGTCCATGAGAAAATTGATTCCGCTCAAAACATACTTACGGATGAACAAACAAAACGTTATCTTCAACGCTATTTACAACAGTTCATCCATTGGATTGATCATGCTCCGGTTCCCGTTCCGGATTAATTGAAAGATCATCACCCTCACGAAAAGTCACCTCAGAAATAACTTTCTATCTATACAGCATATGAATAGATTTACCGTTTTCCATTGACAAACTGACTTGCCTTAATTCAAGGAGGATGATAAAATGTCTGATCTTTATTCCCGTCTTTCAAAAGATGATGCTGCCGTGCTTTTAGTTGACCATCAAACCGGCCTTATTTCCGGTCTCGTGCGTGACTATGGCGTTGATGAATTTAAAAACAATGTATTGGCTCTCGGTGATACGGCTAAATTCTTTGATTTACCGGTTATTTTAACAACCAGCTTTGAAAATGGACCCAACGGACCGCTCATGCAAGAACTCGCTGATCTCTTTCCTGATGCGCCAAAAATAGCCCGTCCCGGACAAATTAACGCATGGGATAATGAAGACTTTGTTAAAGCCATTGAAGCGACCGGCAAAAAACAGCTGATTATCGCGGGGGTGGTAACAGACGTCTGCGTTGCTTTTCCTGCGCTTTCTGCCATTAAAGCAGGCTACGAAGTGTTTGTTGTGACAGATGCTTCGGGGACGTTTAATAAGCAAGTAGCAGATGCTTCATTAACCCGTATGGCTCATGGCGGCGCGCAGCTGATGAACTGGTTTAGCGCAGCATGCGAGTTACAGCGTGATTGGCGCAACGACGTTGAAGGTTTTGGCGCATTAATCTCCAGTCATCTTCCCGGTTATCAAAACTTAATGGGAAGCTATATGGGGGCGCAGCGGGACCTTAGTACACAAAATGCATAAAAAGGAGCGCTGATTGAATCAGCGCCCCTTTTTTAAATTCGCGGCTCTTTATCTTCATGATTTAGATTTCGTGTAAATAGATGACAGGCAATCGCAAAGTTAATTGGTCCTTTTCTGCTAAATGTACAGAAACAGGGAGTCAAATCCGCATCATGTGATACGGATGAAACGATTTCCATAGTTGTCTCATGGCAAAGGGTGTTTCACTTGCTCCTAATGAACTAATAGAAAATCCGGAAAGAGGGACTCCCAAAACGGTTACATCTGCAGCTTGAAAACCACTCCGGCCTGGAATATGATCTTACAGTGACGCCTTTAAGATGGCAAGTACGTCATCTTTGTTCAGTTTTTGGAAATTGCCGAATCCGCCGTATTCCATTTCTTTTGCGGCGATGTCTGCGATCAGCTCAAGCTTGTCTTCGCCGATGTCATAATCCGCAAGACGGGACGGCGCGCCGAGGCTTGACCAGAACGCGGACAATTTATCGATTCCTTCAAGCGCAATTTCTTTATCCGTTTTGCCTTCAGTATCAATGTCAAACATATTAAGCATGAGGTTTTTAAAACGGTCTACATTTGTATCAAGCGTGTATCTCATCCAGTTCGGGAACAGAATCGCAAGTCCTCCCGCGTGAGGGATGTCATAAACCGCTGATACGGCGTGCTCCATCGTATGGGAAGCCCAATCGCCGAAATAGCCCATTTGCAGCGTGCCGTTTAATGCGATCGTACCCGCGTATAAAATCGTTTCGCGGTGCTTATAGTTCTCAAGGTCTTCCAAAAGTTTCGGCGCTGTTTCAATTACCGTCTGAAGGACCGCAAAACACATTCTGTCCTGAAGCGGCGTGTTTTCAACATTGTGGAAGTATTGTTCAAATACGTGGCTCATCATATCCACCATGCCGTATACGGTTTGGTTTTCCGGAACGCTGAAAGTATTCTCAGGATCTAAAATGGAGAAACGCGGATGAGTGACATTGCTGCCCCATACGAATTTTTCGTTTGTTTCCCAATTTGTGATAACGGAATCAGGATTCATTTCAGAGCCTGTCGCCGCAAGCGTCAGCACCGTGCCGAACGGGAGCGCGTCCTGCGCCGTTACTTTTTTGCTGTAAATGTCCCATGCGTCGGCGTCATATTTCGCACCGGCCGCAATCGCTTTTGTACAGTCGATGACACTTCCGCCGCCGACTGCGAGAAGGAAATCAATCTCATGCTGTCTGCACAGCTCAATTCCTTTATTTACCGTTTCCAGACGCGGGTTCGGTTCAACGCCCGCAAGTTCATGAACGGTTGCGCCTTCTTCTTTTAAGATGCCTGTTACTTGGTCATACAGGCCGTTTCGCTTAATGCTGCCGCCTCCGTAAACAAGCAGCACGTTTTTCCCGTATTGCTTCAGCTCTTTTTTCAATTGGTCGATTTGACCTTTTCCGAAAATCAGTTTCGTCGGATTGTAGTACGTAAAGTTCTCCATTTATCATGACCTCCAAAAAAATCGTAAGGGAATTACTATAACACAGAAAAAAAGGAGCTGCCAATCCGGCCGCCCCTTTATGTTATTACAATGATGCTTTCAGTATCGCAAGCACATCTTCTTTCTGCAGTGACTTGAACTGTCCGAATGCTCCGTTTGCCATCGCTTTATCTGCAATCGTATCCAGCTTCTCATCAGAAATATCATAATCAGCGAGTCTGTTCGGAGCGCCGAGACTCGTCCAGAAATCAGACAGCCTGCTGATTCCTTCAAGTGCGATCTCTTCATCTGATTTGCCTGTCTCGTCAATATCGAAAACACGGACGGCAAGCTGTTTAAAGCGGGTCGGATTTTCTTTGAGCACATGCCTCATCCAGTTCGGGAACAGAATCGCTAAACCTCCGGCGTGCGGTATATCGTAAACCGCTGATACCGCATGCTCGATGTTGTGTGTGGCCCAATCCCCTCTTGCGCCCATTGACAGCATTCCGTTTAATGCGATCGTGCCTGTATATAAAATCGTCTCACGAAGCTCGTAGTTCTCCAGATCATTGATCAGCTTCGGCGCTGTTTCAATCACCGTGCGCAGAAGCGATTCACACATCCGGTCCTGATACGGCGTGTTTGATGTGTGGTGGAAATATTGTTCAAACACATGGCTCATCATATCGACCATGCCGTAAATAGTGTGGTCTTTCGGAACGGTAAAGGTGTTTACCGGATCGAGAATAGAGAATTTAGGGTAAACGAGCGGGCTCCCCCATCCGTATTTCTCTTGTGTCTCCCAGTTTGTGATGACTGATCCGGAGTTCATCTCTGAACCGGTCGCCGCAAGTGTCAGCACTGTTCCGAACGGCAGCGCTTCTTTCGGCTGGTGTTTTTTCGTGACGATATCCCACGCGTCGCCGTCATATTTAGCGCCCGCCGCGATGGCTTTCGTGCAGTCAATGACACTTCCGCCGCCGACGGCCAATAAGAAATCGATGCTGTTTTCTTTACAGAGCGCAACACCTTTGTTCACTGTTGAGACACGCGGATTCGGCTCTACGCCTGCCAATTCATGTACGGTAACTCCGGCTTTTTTCAGCAGTTCGGTTACTTGATCATAAAGACCGCTGCGCTTAATGCTGCCGCCTCCGTATACGAGCAGTACGTTCTTTCCGTACGGCTTGATTTCTTCAGGAAGTTTTTCGACCTCTCCCTTTCCGAAAATCAATTTGGTTGGATTCCAATATGTAAAGTTTTGCATGACATCTCCTCCTTTGGATTTATATTATGCAGAAAGTTGACGTTCAATGTAAAGCAATCCGCTTTTTTGACGGCACACATCACACGGTTTACAGACAGCGGCTTCCCGGGAAAGGCACTTGTACAGCTTGAGACAGTGTGTGATTTACACGGCAGAGAAAGTATGCATAGATTCTTTGCTTTGTCACAATCTATAACTGTTTCACGAATTCATAGAGGAGGTTGTTTACATGAGTGTTATTCAGCGTATCTGTCTCGTATTAACGATTATCGGCGCTATTAACTGGGGACTGATCGGATTTTTCCAATTTGATTTAGTAGCAGCCATCTTCGGCGGCCAAGGATCAGCTCTGTCGCGGATTATTTACGGTCTTGTCGGCATCGCCGGTCTGATCAATCTCGGCCTGCTGTTTAAGCCGAACGAAGAAACATCCCGCGAGGAAGCGGCAAATCCTGAAGTCAGATAAACATAAAAAAAGCACCGAACATACATATCCGGTGCTTTTTTTGATGGTTATTTTTTGATAAGGTCTTTGCGGTTGGACTGTTCGATCCACTCTTCAAGCTTATCTTTCAATGTGTTGAAACCTTGCGGAGCAGATGTTTCTTCAGAAACTTGTGCCGCTTTCGGTTTTCTTGGTTTGCTTTCTTTTCTTTCAGGCGCCGCTTGAGTCGCACGGATAGAAAGGCTGATTTTGCCTTTTTCTTCGTCAACTGCAAGTACTTTTACTTGTACTTCGTCACCGATTGAAAGGTGTTCGTTAATGTCTTTTACGAAACCGTGAGTGACTTCAGAAATGTGAACAAGTCCTTGAGTTTCTTCATCTAATGCAACAAACGCACCATACGCTTGTAATCCTGTTACTTTACCAGTGTAAACACTGCCCACTTCAAATTTTGCTGCCATTCATAACAACTCCTAAGTTAAATTAAATACAGATTATACGCAATTTAAAATTATATCATACAAGTTTGTTTTTCGCAAAGAGAACTTTTTTACATGATCATGTTTAAGCACAGATAAAGGGGGTATACTATGATTACGAAGGCTTTCTAGTATTCCCCCCTTTTATTTGGATGCGAACCGGGTTCGTATCTTTTTTTATGCCCTTTTTTCAACAAACCGTTTGATTCTGACGAGCGCTTCCTGAATCTGCTCAATGGATGTCGCATAGGAACATCTGATGTAGCCTTCGCCGCTCGGGCCGAATACATTCCCCGGAACGACGGCTACTTTTTCTTCAATGAGCAGCTGTTCCGCGAATTCTTCTGAACTCATGCCGGTCGATTGAATGGAAGGAAAGGCGTAAAACGCTCCGCCGGGGTGGTGGCAGCCGAGTCCGATTTCGTTCAATGTTTCCACAATCAGGTTTCGGCGTCTCCGGTAGCTTTTTTTCATTCTTTCGACGTCTTCCTGGCCGTTTTTCAGCCCTTCAAGCGCCGCATACTGAGCCATGGAAGGCGCGCACATCATCGCGTGCTGATGAATTTTGAGCATGGCATCCCTGATCACGGGAGGCGCCGCCGTAAATCCGAGTCTCCATCCCGTCATGGCAAATGCTTTGGAGAAACCTGAAATCAAAATCGTCCGCTCCTTCATGCCGCGGATGGCCCCCATGCTCGTGAATGGCTCATCATACGTCAGCTCGGCATAAATTTCATCGGCAAGCACGATCAAGTCGTGTTTTTCAGCGAAAGCAGCGATGGATTCAAGCTCTTCTTTCGAATAGACGGAACCAGTCGGATTTGACGGCGAGCATAGAAGCAGCGCTTTTGTTTTGTCCGTCAGGGCCGCTTCAAAATCGGCTGCTGATGCTTTGAAACCTTTTGCAGCTACAGTCTGAATCGGCACCGGCTTCGCCCCCGTCAGGGTCACGAGTGATTCATATGCGACAAAACACGGTTCGGGAATTAACATTTCCTCTCCGGGATTCATAATGGCGCGGACAGCGAGATCAAGCGCCTGGCTTGCCCCTACCGTAACGATCAGTTCACTGTCAGGCGAATAACTCAGGCCGAACCGCTGATCTAAATAGCGGCTGATTTCTTCTCTCAGTTCATAAAGACCCGCATTTGCCGTATAAGCCGTATAACCCTGTTCTAAAGAAAGAATACTCGCTTCCCTCACGTTCCAGGCCGTCACAAAGTCAGGCTCTCCTACTCCCAGTGAAATGACGCCTTCCATCGTAGCAGCCAGATCAAAGAATTTGCGGATGCCTGACGGTTTAATCTGCTGCACGTAGTCAGATAAATAAGAAGTCTTCGTTTCCATTTACGGAGACACCACGATTCTTTTGTCATCGTCTCCGCTTTCAAAGACTTTGCCGTCATGCTTATATTTTTTCAGGATAAAGTGCGTTGTCGTGGAAACGACGGACTCAAGGGTGGACAATTTTTCAGACACGAAGCTTGCCACGTCTGACATCGTGTTGCCGCGGATGACGACAGATAAGTCATACACCCCTGACATCAGGTACACTGATTCAACTTCCTGGAATCTGTATATCCGTTCAGCGACTTCATCAAAGCCGACATTTCGTTTCGGAGTGACTTTTACGTCAATCATCGCCGTGACGCCTTCCAGCCCGTCGACTTTGCGCCAGTCGATCATCGCCGCATAATCAATGATGACTTTTTCCTTTTCAAGCTTTTCAATGATGCTTTTGACTTCTTCGGCGGGAATGTTCGCCATTTTCGCGATCGTTTCCGCATCAACGCGGCTGTTTTCGTCTAAAATTTCTAATATTTCTGTTTCTTTTTCGGTCAGCTTCATACGTTTCACACCTTTGCATTATCAAAAATCTTCATGACATTATATCACGATTTTCGACAAATGCTAAGAAAAACCCGAAAGAAACCAGAGCTAAAATCTGACAATCAAAAAAGCCTTTACATTACAACAAAGAAAGGACGGCGAAGGCTCTCATGGAAGCTGTTTCACCCATTAAACGGGCCGCGATAGACGGAGTTGAGCTGTATTACGAGCATTATGAAAATCCCGGCAGACAGACACTCGTCTGCGTACACGGTTTTTTATCTTCGGCATTCAGCTTCAGAAAACTGATCCCGCTGCTCAGAAACCATTATGATATTATCGCCGTTGACCTGCCTCCTTTCGGGCAATCGGAAAAGTCACGGACTTTCGTATATACTTACGCAAACCTCGCCAAGCTTCTGATCGGACTTCTGGAAAAGCTCGGTATCAGCCGGGCCGCACTCATCGGCCATTCGATGGGCGGCCAGATTTCCTTATCCGCGTCTCTTCTCAGACCCGAGCTTTTTTCAAAAATCGTCCTGCTGTGCAGCTCGGGGTATTTAAAGCGCTCGCACCCGTCGATTATATTCGGGACGCACCTCCCTTGTTTTGACCTGTATCTTAAGTATTGGCTTTCAAAAGACGGTGTGCTGAAAAACCTGTTAAATGTCGTTCACGACCGGACGCTTATCGATCAGGAAATGATTGACGGTTACGAAAAACCATTTACAGACCGCCAGATTTTCAAAGCGATGACAAGGTTCATCAGACACAGGGAGGGCGATTTAGAGCCCGAGGATTTGAAGAAAGTGCAAAACCCCGCTCTTTTAATATGGGGAGAAGAAGACCGGGTCGTTCCGGTCTCAGTCGGAAAACGGCTTCATGACGACCTGCCGGATTCCATTCTGTATTCACTCAAAGATACGGGACACCTCGTACCCGAAGAGCGCCCGGAGTTTGTTTCAGAGCGGATTTTTGAATTTATTCAATAAAAAAACCGGCGGGAACCGCCGGTTTTTAAGGGGTGCAGGAGCTGCTTTCTTTTATGAACAGAAGCTGCTCGGCGGCCTTTTGGCAGCCTTCGATCGGAAGCTTTTGCTCAAATGAAGCTTCAAAGATATCCTGAATGGCTGCTGCCAGCTTGTCGGCACGGTCTTCACTGTAGACGGCCTGAACGATGTCGGCGGCTTCTGTCTCATAAAAATCTTCTCCATATTTAAACGGGTCCCACTTGGCAATGATTTTCATCATTTCCATGACCGCTTGGCTTTCTTCCATTTTCATCACCGCTTATAATAAAGTTTGCAAATCTATTTTATCATAGATACGCTGTGCAAAATAATGATACTACAGGAGTGACATACATGAACTTTGATCTTCGAGAAAACCGTCTTGGCACACAATCGGTGAAATGGGACAAGGCGGAAGCGTTATTCGGCGTATCGGATGCACTTCCGATGTGGGTTGCCGATATGGATTTCCGCGCTCCCGAAGCGGTCACTGACGCCTTAAAAGCCCGCCTTGACCACGGCATATTCGGTTATACGGCTCCTGACGAAAACACAAGAGAAGCCGTCGCTTCATGGCTTGAGACACGGCACGGCTACCGGCCCGATCCCGCAAGCATCACGTTCAGTCCCGGAGTTGTCACGGCAATCAGCATGGCAGTACAAGCCTTTACCGAACCGGGCGATCCGGTGTTGATTCAATCACCGGTGTATACGCCTTTTTATCAGATGATCAAGGAAAACAAACGGCAGGTTTTACATAACCCATTACGGGAAGAAAACGGCGTCTACTGCATGGATTTTGAGGATCTTGAGAAAAAGCTGAACGATTCTGAGGTCAAGCTGATGATTCTTTGTAATCCCCACAATCCGTCCGGCAGAGCGTGGAGCCGGGATGAGCTTATGAAGCTCGGATCGCTGTGCGCCGCCCATAACGTCACCGTCGTTTCTGACGAGATACATTCCGACTTGATGCTGTACGGAAAGCCGCATACGCCTTTTGCTTCTCTGTCTGAGGAGTTTGCGCGGATTTCCGTTACTTGTGTCGCGCCGAGCAAGACGTTTAATATTGCCGGCATTCAGGCATCCGCCATTATCATTCCCGACCGTTATAAGCGGGCGAAATTCTCCGCCGCATTGCATCAGAACGGGATTTCCAGCCTCAACACATTTGCGGTTGCAGCAATCGAAGCGGCTTATACAAAGGGAGGCCCTTGGCTTGACGCGCTGATTCCTTACATTGAAGGGAATATGAAATTGGCTGAGGACTTTTTAAGAAAAGAATTGCCGAAAGTCCGCATGATGAAACCTGACGCTTCCTATTTGATCTGGATGGATTTCAGCGGATACGGATTTTCGGATGCCGAGCTCAAAGAAAGAATGCTCAAAAAAGGGAAAATCATATTAGAGCCGGGAACGAAATACGGACCGGGCGGCGAAGGATTTATGAGACTTAATGTCGGCTGTTCAGCCGCAACCGTAAAAGAAGGGCTTGAGAGAATGAAAGCAGCGCTCGCTTAGCAGCGGAAAGAACGCCTTTATCAGACGAGATAAGGGCGTTCGCTTTAGAGAAATATATACTTTTTTTGCCGGTAAAGATGTTATAATAGATTCATATTTACATAGGAAAGGATTTCGCATAAATGGAGATTGTAAAGGATTACCTGCTTCACTTCTCTTTTATTTTATTCCCTATTTTTCTTTATCAAGTCTTCTGGCTCAGCAAGCCCGATTTGCTTGTACCGAGAGCGAACCGCCTGCTGGTCGCCGTATTTGCAGCGGCATCTTCATTATTATGTACGGCTTTTCCCATCCAGGAGCTTCATTCCGTCCGTTACGGTTTGCAGCTGATTCCCATTATCGTCTGCCTGCTTTATTCCGGTACCGCAGCAGGACTTGCCGCAGGGGCGGCATCCGTTTTTTTCAGCTCATATGGTTTGAACCTTCCGCTCTTTTTTTCTTATCCTTAATTCCTTTTTTAATCATCATCCCTATCCAGCTCCAAACGAAATGGCCTTTTTTCTCAAAGCGGAAGAAACTGCTTTTCGCTCTTCTCATCGGCTGCACTGAAACCGCCTTATTAACCGCATCTGTCTTCATCTATTCCGTGACCAATATTTTCAATTTTCAAAATCTATCTTCCGTTTATTATGAGGCGGCAGTATCCGTTTTTTTTCAAGTCAGCGCCCTTTTGCTGTGCATTTATTTGATTGAGATCATCGATGAGAATGCGTCCATGCGGGCAAGGCTGATTCACTCAGAAAAAATGGCCGTCGTCAGCGAGCTTGCGGCAAGCGTCGCCCATGAAGTCCGCAATCCGCTTACGGTCGTCAGAGGTTTTGTGCAGCTGCTGTTCAGCGGCGAGCAGCTTCAGGACAAATCCCACTCCGGATATCAGAAACTTGTGCTGTCCGAACTCGACCGGGCTCAGACGATCATTACGAATTATCTTGATATGGCGAAGCAGGATGACTATGAAAAAGAAAAGTTTGATATTTCTCTGCTCGTAAAGGAAACAGGTTCCTTAATGGAGTCTTATGCCAATTTTAAATCGGTGACCGTGACTGTTCAAAGCGAGCCTGATTTATATGTGTTCGGCGATGTAAAAAAACTGAAACAGGCCTTCATTAATCTGATTAAAAACAGTATTGAAGCCGTGCCCTCTGAAAACGGCCGAATCGAGGTCTCCGTCCAAAAACAGGAAGAGATGATTCTCATTCAGATTACGGATAACGGAATCGGCATGTCCGATGAAGAACTGCAGAAACTCGGCAAACCGTATTATACGCTGAAAACGAACGGCACCGGGCTCGGGCTTACCGTGACATTCTCGATTATTCAGCATCATGAAGGCTCCGTCTATTTCACCAGCGGCGAGTACTCGGGCACAACGGCTTCAGTCAGGCTTCCGGCAGCTGTTCACTAGCCAATCGCGTTGATCTTTTATAGAATAACTAGAGAGAGGTGAACGCTATGAATTCGTTTGAAATCGGCACAATCGTAAAAGGGTTTTATAAAACAGGAGCATACATAGGGGAAGTGACAGACGTCAGGCCCAATCACTATTTAGTGAAAATTAAAGCCGTTCTGACGCATCCCGCTCAAGGAGATCTTCATCATCCGAAGCAGGCGGATGTTCCGTTCTTTCATGAAAGAAGAGCGCTTGCATTCGGGGAACAGACAAACATACCGCATCAGATGGTCAAACCGTTTGATGGCGAAGTTCCTGATTATACGGCTTCCTTACAAGCGGCGTCTGCCCGGCTGAAAGATCAGCTTACAGCGGACGGCTCAGAATGGGCGGAACGTTCGCTCGCCAACTTGGCCGCGTTAGAGCGTGACTATTTTAAAAGAACTTGACCCAGTCGGCATGATTGGGTTTTTTATGTGGCCCGGCGAAACAGTTCAGTCAGATCGACGCGATCACCGATCGTCGGAGGTTTCGGTTTTTCAAGATATTGTTTATCCCGCTCGACAAGCTTGAATAATTTGTATGTCGTCCGCGCATCATCCAGCGCTTTGTGATGTGTGCCCGTTCCTTTATCGCCATACTCTTCCGCCGCTTTCCAAAGGCCGGTCAATGTTCTGTCGCCGAAGAAGTTTTTGTATTCAAGGGACAGATCCCGAAGTTCTCCTTTGAACGGAAAAGGGATGTGGTTAAACATGCAATTTTGCTTTAACACTTTCATATCCATATTGCCCCAGGTGACGATCGTGCAGTTTTTATCAGGATCAAGCTCATTTAATTTGCGGATGAATTCATTAAACGTGATTCCGCCGTCCACGTCTTTTTGGGTGATGTTCAGAAAGGTTTTGCATCGTTTCGTCAGCTTTGGAAATTTTTTCGGTTTGATATAACTCGAAAACGTTTCAGTCACTTCATCATTCACCGTCTTGACAATCCCCGCTTCAATAATCTCGGGAAAGAAATTTTGCGGGCTGTATTTTCCGTCAGGCATCGTAAATTCAAAATCAATAATGAGCAGACTGCGCTGATCCACTTTTTTTACACCTGCCTTTCCTCCGATCAAAAATGATATTTTATGATAGTATATCAGTTTCCCCTCTGAAACTTTCTTCATTTTCTAAAAATAATGAATTTTCCTATATATGCATCGAAAATACAAATACCGGATTCATTCCTATATACTAATGATTAGACACACGAAAATTAAAGAAGGTGATGTTATTTCTGTCCGTAAGAAGAACTTCGTCGTCATTTGGATTACAAATTTCTTTATTTCCGCCAGCATGACCATGATTGTTCCGTTTCTTTCGTTATATATCGAAACGATCAGCCCCCATTCGGGCGGGTATGTGCAGAGATGGAGCGGGTATGTGTTCGGCGTCACGTTTTTAATGGCGTTTGTGATTTCCCCGTTTTGGGGCAGATTCGGCGATAAGCGCGGCTACAAAAAAATTCTCTTGATCACAGGCACCGGCATTGCCGTCAGCATTTTATTGATGGGGTTTGTGACATCGGTTTATCAGCTGTTTGTCCTGCGGCTGCTTATGGGCCTTGTAACAGGCTTTGTTCCGACATCGCTTGCCATGATTTCGGCGCAGACGCCGAAAGAGACTGCCGGGAAAACGCTCGGCACGCTGCAGATGGGTCAGGTGTCAGGCACTTTATTCGGACCGATGCTGGGCGGGCTGCTCGCTGACAGCTTCGGGTTTACGTACACATTTTTTATTACGTCTTTTGTTATTTTCGTATCCGTGCTTCTCGTTTTATTTCAGGTGAATGAGCAGCCGCTCGGCGAGAAACAAAACAAGCGGAAAACCTATTCCAGAAAACAGGTGCTCTCCTATATTTTTCACCAGCCCGCGCTTTGGGCGATGATGGTGCTTACCATGATCGTGCAGACCGGCAATTTCAGCATCCAGCCGCTGCTCGCTTTATATGTCAATGAGCTGCACGGACCTGTTAATTTAGCCTTTTTCTCCGGAATGGCGTTTTCAGCGACCGGACTCGGAAGCTTATTGCTTGCCCGGAAATGGGGGGACTTCGGCGACCGCTTCGGCCACAGCCGGATCTTAATCGTGCTTTTGATTGCATCAGCGGTGTTTTTTATTCCGCAGGCGCTCGCCTCCTCCCTCTCCATTCTGTTAGTCTTCAGATTTCTGTTCGGCATGGTCATGGGCGGCACGCTCCCCTGCATTACGGCCGCGATCCGCGTCAGGGCGCCGGGCAGCATCCAGGGAGAGGTGCTCGGCTATAACGTCAGCTTTCGTTTTCTCGGAAACGTGCTCGGCCCTCTGCTCGGAGGTGCGGTCTCAAGCGGTTTTTCTATTTCGGCTGCTTTCTACGTCACCGCCTTTCTCTTTTTAATAGGCGCGGGGCTTTTATGGATGGCGGGACATCTGCAAAAGGATACAGCGTCAAATGCGGGCTGACCGGCAGCGATCACGATTTCTTCTAAATTTAACCTTCTCGTATTCTTAAAAGAATGATACGATATGGCTAGAAATCAGGAGAAAGAGAGTGACCATGGTACGTAAAATAATCGGATGGATTTTGCTGCTCGGCATTATCCCGTTGTGTGCATTTACAGTTATTGCTTCCGGCAAAGAGGTAAAACAAATCAAGCCTTTTGATCAGGTGCTCGATAAACATATTGACTTAAAAGCGATCAACCTGGTTCAAAACAGTTACATGTATGACAGGGACGGAAGCCTTGTTTCTGAGATTGTCAGCGATCATGAGAACCGCGTGATCGTGCCCTTTAATAAAATACCGAATGAGGTAAAACAGCTGTTTTTAACCTCTGAAGACCGCCATTTTTATGAGCATAAAGGGTTTGACTTTATGGGGATGGTCAGGGCGGCCGCCTCCAATTTCAAAGATCATAAAATTGACCAGGGCGCCAGCACCATCACCCAGCAGCTGGCAAGGAATGTGTATTTAAGCCATGAACGCACCTTCAGCCGAAAGCTGACGGAGCTGGCCTATTCCTATCAGCTTGAGAAAAAATACAGCAAAGATGAGATTTTAGAAGGCTACTTAAATACAATTTATTTTAATAACGGCGTATACGGTGTCGGTTCAGCGGCACAATTTTATTTCAGCAAGCCGCTGAAATCTCTCACTTTGGGAGAGATGGCCTTTATCTGCGCCATTCCTAATAACCCTACATTATATGATCCTCTCAAGCATTTTGATTATACGAAAAAACGACAAGTCAGATTGCTTAACGGATTGAAAAAAGCAGGCGTTATATCCGGGAAACAGCTGAAAAAAGCCGAAAAGGAAAAGATCAAGCTTGATATAAACGAAAAACAAATAAATATCCTGACTATGTTTCCTATGTAAATGATGAATTCACACAGCTTGTTTCCTCATCTGAAGGCTATGACAAACGTCTTGAAAAAGCTTCCGGAAAGGCGAAACAAAAAATACAGAGTGAGCTTTCCGACAGAGTCAGCACATTGTTAAAAGACGGCGTGAAGATTTATACGGCGCTGAATCCGTATATGCAAAACCAAGTCGTCGCCCAAGTGAATCAAAATCTGCCGTATGCAGGCGTCCAGGGCGGAGCGGCCGTGATTAATCATCAGACACATCAGATTATCGCGCTTTCAGGCGGGAAAGATTATCATAAATATGATTTCAACCGCGCCTATCAAGCATACAGACAGCCCGGTTCATCCATTAAGCCGCTGCTTGATTACGGACCTTACATTGAAAAGACCGGCGCAACGCCACACAGCAAGATTGACGCAAGCAAATTCTGCAGTGCGGATTACTGCCCGCAGAACTATAATAACCGCACGTACGGCACGGTTACCCTGGAAACGGCGTTTAAATACTCGTACAACACACCGGCCATCAGAATCATGGACCGCGTCGGCGTCAATAAGGCGTTCAGCTACCTTGAACCGTTTCATTTCGCGAAGCTGGTCAGCGCGGATTACCGTCTGCCTGCGGCGCTGGGCGGTTTTACAAACGGCATGACGCCGCTTGAAATGACCAATGCGTATACCACGTTCGGCAACAACGGTGTTTATACGCCGAGTCACGCGATTACAAAAGTGACTGATTTAAAAGGAAAAACGATATTAAAATGGAAAGATGAGCCGGCGCAGGTATTCAGCGTGCGGACCAACATGCAGATCAAAGAAATGATGAAAGCCGTCGTCAAAAGCGGAACAGGAAAGAAAGCGAACTTTAAAGCTCCGTACGTCGGCGGAAAATCAGGAACGTCAAATGACTATCACGATATGTGGTTTGTCGGCCTGACGGATGCTTATACGATGGGGGTATGGGTCGGCAAGGATACACCGTCAAGCGTCGAATACCTTCATGACGCAAGCCCTCAGCTTTCAATCTGGAAAAACACGCTGCAGGCAGCTTATTAAAGATAACGGAGGGGATCCGCTTTGAAACCAGCTCAGCTTCCGGACCGCGTGCTTTTGTTTGACGGCGTCTGCAACTTATGCAGCGGCGCCGTTCAATTCATCATTAAACGCGATCCGGCCGGCAAAATCTCATTTGCTTCATTGCAATCAGATACCGCCCGGGAGCTTTTGGCATCAGAAGGACTTCCGACAGAACAATTTGACAGCATGATTTTCATCGAAAACGGGCGAATATACAAAAAATCCGCAGCCGTGTTAAAGGTTTCCCGTCATCTCCGCGGAGCCTGGCGGCTGTCAGCGATTTTTTTCGCAGTGCCCCGCCCCCTCAGGGACAGAGCCTATTCTTTCATCGCCCGGCGCCGTTACAAATGGTTCGGAAAAAGGGAAGCATGCATGCTCCCCTCCCCTGAGATCAAAAACAGATTTCTGTCTTAACAAAAATGGCTAGCTTACACAGGTAAGCTAGCCATTATGCTATTATAAAGCTTGATAAAGATGTACAAAATACCGATAACAAAAGTAAACCAAAACAGAATCTCAAGCAATATAAAACCGATCAGCGAAACGATCGAGAGTGTCGAATAGATTCTGTACACCATGAAAATCAAATAAACGAGCGTAACAACGGCAAATAACGCCGCAATCCAAAAACCATTCTGCACGAGCGCAAAGGAAAGAATTCCTCCGCCTACATAAATTAAAGAGCCTAATCTGATTTTTTTCAGATTGTCCCCTTCAGGGTCATTTGTGAAAAACAAAAGAGACAGCTCTGTCACTGTGTTTGCAATCAGCTTCAAAGCCGAAAAAAGCATAAAATACACAAGGGCGAACGCTGCAAAAAGCGCCAGTCTGATCCCTTTCTCAGAGAAATAATCCAGCATCCCCTGATACATGCCGAGCGTCTGAAGTATCTTCATGACATAAAGCGAGGTAGAAATGGATAATGACGAACTAAAAAGCAGAATCGCAACGAGCGGAAAATAACCCGTCCAATAAGTATTTTTCATATAAAAAGTCCCTTTCTGTAATCTACCTCACTTATTATGGAGGACTTAAAACACATTGACAAGATAAAAAATTCCATTTTTCCTCACTTTTACGAAATAAGGGCCTGATCTTCACAAACCGGCTTTTTCGGAGTAAAGTAGAACGCGGGAATGATAAACGTAAGGAAGGCTGTTATGAAAAAAACATTAAAATTGCAAACCCGATTAACGATATTCGTCTGTATTGTCGTCCTTATCGCACTTTGTATCACCTTTTTCACGATCAGCGTCCAGACCGCGGACCGCGTGAAAGAAGAAGAACGGACAACCGCGCTGCGCACCGCAAAGCTGGTCGCGGAAACACCGAGTGTCGCGCAGGCATTGCAAACAAGAAAAGGGCTGAAAGAGCTCCGGAATTATACACTGGATGTCCAGCATACGACAGGAACCGAATTTGTCGTGGTGATGGATATGAACAGCATCCGCCTCACCCACCCCGACGCAAATAAAATCGGGAAGAAATTCACCGGCGGAGACGAACAGCCGGCAATGCACGGCCATATCAAAACGAGCACATCAGCGGGCACTCTCGGAAAATCCATGAGAGCCTTCGTACCGATCTATGGAAAAGATAAAAAACAAGTGGGCGTCGTTTCGGTCGGAATTTCGCTTAACAAAATACAGGATGTCGTCAGCCACAGTTTGAGACCGCTTTATTTCATCATCTGCGTAAGTATTTTTGTCGGCGTCATCGGAGCCGTGATTGTCGCCCGCACCGTCAAAAACATTATGTACGGTCTTGAGCCTTATGAAATCGCCACCCTCCTGGAAGAGCGGAGCGCCATGCTCGAATCAACGAAGGAAGGCATCCTGGCGGTTGACGCGCGGGGAAAAATAAAGCTCGCCAATGCGGAAGCGAAACGGCTTTTTATTAAAATGGGTATTCCGACTAATCCGGTCGATCAAGATGTGAACGATATTCTCCCGAAAAGCCGGCTGAAACAGGTGATTGAAACGAAAAAACCGCTTCAGGACAGGGATATCCGCATTAACGGACTTGAGCTGGTCTTTAATGAAGTTCCGATTCATCTGAAAGGACAAACCGTCGGAGCGATCGCCACGTTCAGGGACAAAACGGAGGTCAAACATTTAGCAGAACAGCTGTCCGGTGTTAAAATGTATGCAAACGCATTAAGAGCCCAGTCTCATGAATTCATGAATAAGCTTCATGTCATTTTAGGGCTTGTCCAGTTAAAAGAATACGATGATCTCGGCACTTACATTAAAGACATTGCCATTCAGCAGAAGACGGAAACAAGCGAGATTATAAGTGATGTCAAAAGTCCGGTTCTCGCAGGGTTTCTTCTGGGAAAACAAAGCTACATACGCGAGCAGGGCGCTGATCTGGACATTCAGCTCGGCAGCCTGATTCCGAATGCGGCGGATCCGGCCGTCATCCATGAGCTCATTACGATTATCGGAAACCTGTTAAACAACGCGCTCGACGCAGTGGCGCAGATGCCGAAAAAAACATTACGTGCTCGATGCGGTTTCAGGATCGCCAGCTTGATATAGAGATTACGGATACGGGAGCCGGAATGTCTGCGGCAGACCAAGCCCGTATTTTTGAACAAGGTTATTCCACGAAAGGGACAAACCGGGGGTTCGGCCTCTATTTCACCCAGCAGGCAACAGAAAATTTAAAAGGCCATATGATTGTGACAAGTGAAAAGAATGAAGGAACGACTTTCAGTCTTCGCATTCCGTATGAACCGAAGGAGGAAAATGATGATTAATGTACTCATAGTTGAAGACGACCCCATGGTGGGTGAATTAAATAAACGCTATCTCAGCCAGATTGAAGGATTTCAGCTGAAAGGGATCGCATCATCCTTTCAAAGCGCGCTGCACGTGCTGAGCGAGCATCATATCGATCTCATCCTTCTTGACATTTACATGCCGGGAAAAAACGGGCTTGAGCTTTTAACGGAAATCCGCAAGCAGAATGAATCGGTTGATGTCATCGTCATTTCGGCCGCAAGCGAGCTGGACGTCATTAAAAAAACGCTTCGGTACGGCGCCGTCGATTATTTAATCAAACCATTTGAATTTGACCGCTTTCAAACCGCTCTTTCCGACTACAGACGCAAGCAGAAAGTTTATCAATCACACAGAAGCATGACACAGAAAGAATTGGATGCCGAGCTTTTTCAAAAGAAAGAAGCGGCGGAAAAGGTTCACCTTCCGAAGGGATTGACAAAGAGCACGCTTAAACTCATCTGGGCGAGCATTGAGTCTTTCGGCGACGGCTCTTTTACCACGGAAGATCTCGCCAAGCATACTGAAATCTCGCAAGTCTCCATCCGGAAATACCTTAAATTTCTGGAAGACATACAAGTGCTGAATGTAGAGATGGCGTACGGCACGATCGGCAGACCCGTCTTTCAATATCATATCAACACCGGCAATGTCAGCAGCATCAAACAATATTTATAATGTCAAAAAGCGCCGTTTCGCTGTGAACGGTGCTTTTTTACTGTCATATCCCGTGACAAAAGGCTTGAGATTCCTTTTTGATATGCTATATAAGGATAATGACCCGGCTGATCCTCCTCTGTTTTAACCAGATGAGGAAGCCGATTCATAAAATTGATATTTTTTAAAAAATAAGCAAATTTCTATTTATTTATGGCGGGTAAAATGATAAATTATGATTGGTTAGCAGATCTTTTCAGATAAGTCATAAGTCCCGAACCCGGAAGAGACAGCCGCTCAAGGCGGGAAAAAAAGAGACGTCTCATCATTATTATCAGAAAGTTTTTTCGATTCTGCATCCGGCACGGGGACTCAAGTCTGAATTGAACGGCACAGCCATATTTTACAGGGGGGTTATATCTTTGAAAAAACGCAAAATCGGAATGGCGATGGCGCTCATCGCAGCGGCCGGAACCATATTAAGCGCATGCGGTTCAAGTGACAAAGCAAACGGCTCCGGCAGCAAAAACTTTACCGTCGGCATGGTAACGGATATCGGCGGTGTTGATGACAAATCATTTAACCAGTCCGCCTGGGAAGGCATCCAGGCATTCGGAAAAGACAACGGGCTTACAAAAGGCAAAAGCGGTTTTGAC
The DNA here is from genome assembly GCF_000411595.1 of Paenibacillus lentimorbus NRRL B-30488. NCBI lineage: Bacteria > Bacillati > Bacillota > Bacilli > Caryophanales > Paenibacillaceae > Paenibacillus > Paenibacillus lentimorbus. The sequence goes on from NZ_ANAT01000014.1 coordinate 59,229, forward strand.
TATCTTCAATCAAAATCAGATGCAGATTATACAACGAACTTAAATAAATTAGCGCGGGAACACTTTGACCTGATTTACGGCGTCGGGTATCTGATGCAGGATTCCATCAGCGAAATCGCCGATCAGCGCAAAGACACAAATTTTGCGATCATTGATGCCGTTGTCAAAAAAGACAACGTGGCGAGCCTTACATTTAAAGAGCAGGAAGGCTCATTCCTCGTGGGAGCGGCCGCTGCGCTATCGAGCAAAACGGGAAAAGTCGGATTCGTGGGCGGAATGGAGTCTGAATTGATCAAAAAATTCGAAATCGGCTTCCGCGCGGGTGTACAAGCCGCAAATCCGAAAGCGACCGTCGAAGTGAAATATGCGGGCGGGTTTGACAAAGCCGATGTCGGCAAGGCGACGGCTGAAAGCATGTACAAATCAGGCGTTGACGTCATTTATCACGCGGCCGGCGCAACGGGAACGGGCGTCTTCACAGAAGCGAAAAATCTGAAAAAAGAAGATCCGAAGCGGAACGTATGGGTTATCGGTGTTGATAAAGACCAGTACGCGGAAGGCCAAGTCAAAGGCACAAAAGACAATGTCACTCTCACATCAATGGTCAAAAAAGTGGATACTGCCGTGGAGGACTTAACGAAAAAAGCGAGTGACGGTAAATTCCCGGGCGGCAAAACATTAACATACGGTTTGGCGCAAGATGCAGTCGGTATCTCGGATCATAAGGAGAACCTTTCTGACGATGTCATCAAAGCAACAGACGATTGGAAGAAGAAAATCGCGGACGGACTCGAGATCCCTTCAACTGAAAAAGAATTGAAATCCTTCAAGGCTGAGTAAGAACCAGGGGATAAGGAGACTTCCGTGCTTATCCCCTCTCTTTTTTGAAAAGAGCGGTGAAGGAAAAGCTGCATCTCTTGCAGCTTTTCTTTTGCCAAGCTCTTTCTCATCAAAGTATCTCTGAAAAGGAGCGACAAATCGGTGGATTATATCATTGAAATGCTTAATATACGCAAGGAATTTCCCGGAATCGTCGCCAATGATGACGTCACGCTTCAAGTGAAAAAAGGCGAAATACACGCCCTTCTCGGTGAAAACGGCGCCGGAAAATCGACACTCATGAACGTTTTATTCGGCCTGTATCAGCCGGAAAAAGGCGAGATCCGGGTGCGTGGCGAACGCGTTCATATCAACAGCCCGAACAAAGCCAACGATCTCGGCATCGGGATGGTACACCAGCATTTTATGCTTGTGGATACCTTTACCGTCTCAGAAAATATCATTCTCGGAAAAGAACCGAAAACTTTCGGCCGAATTGACAGACAGCGCGCCGACCGGGACGTGCGCGATATTTCCGACCGTTACGGCCTGCACATTGATCCTGAAGCCAAAGTTGCCGATATCTCCGTCGGTATGCAGCAGCGGGCGGAAATATTAAAGACCCTCTACCGGGGCGCCGACATTCTCATTTTTGACGAGCCGACCGCGGTGCTGACTCCGCACGAAATTCAAGAACTGATTCAGATTATGAAAAATCTTGTCAATGAAGGAAAATCAATTATCCTCATCACCCACAAATTAAAAGAGATTATGGAAGTCTGCGACCGTGTCACCATCATCCGGAAAGGAAAAGGCATTACAACACTTGATGTCGCACATACGGATCAAGATGAACTGGCAAACCTTATGGTCGGACGCGAAGTGTCATTCAAGACGAATAAACAGCCGGCCGAACCAAAACAGGAAGTGCTTTCGCTTTCTGATGTAACGGTGAAAGACGCGCGCGGCGTTGAGGCGGTCAAACAGCTCTCCCTCTCTGTCAGAGCCGGTGAAATCGTCGGCATTGCGGGCGTTGACGGAAACGGCCAGTCTGAATTAATTGAAGCCATTACAGGTCTCAGAAAAACAAATGCCGGCACGATCATGTTAAACGGCAAACAGCTCCAAAACATGCCGCCCAGGAAAGTCACTGAAGCCGGCATCGGGCATATTCCGCAGGACAGGCATAAACACGGGCTCGTCCTTGATTTTCCGATCGGAGAAAATATCGTACTGCAAAGTTATTACCAAAAGCCTTACTCTTCTTTCGGCATATTAAATAAACACACGATTTATGACAAAGCGCGAAGCCTGATTGAAGAATACGATGTCAGAACACCTGATGAATATACGCCTGCGCGCGCTCTCTCCGGGGGGAATCAGCAAAAGGCCATTATCGGCCGGGAAGTGGACAGAAATCCGGATCTTTTAATTGCGGCCCAGCCGACGCGGGGACTCGATGTCGGCGCGATTGAATTCGTCCATAAAAAGCTCATTGAGCAGCGTGATGCCGGTAAAGCGGTGCTTCTGTTATCTTTTGAACTTGACGAAATAATGAATCTCAGCGATCGCATCGCCGTCATCTTTGAAGGCAGCATCATCGCAAACGTCAATCCGCTTGAAACAAACGAGCAGGAGCTCGGGCTTTTAATGGCGGGTAGTAAGCAAATGGAGGCGGGGAAAACACATGATTAATCGACTTTCTCATCTGGCTGTGCCGCTGATTGCGATCATCCTTGGATTAGCTGCGGGTGCGGTCATCATGCTCGCCAGCGGCTACAATGTCGTAAGCGGGTATTCGGCTCTTTGGAGCGGCATTTTCGGTGAAGTGTATTACATCGGGGAATCGATCCGGCAGATTACGCCATATATTTTGTCCGGATTGGCCGTGGCATTCGCATTTCGGACCGGCCTTTTTAATATCGGGGTTGAAGGACAGCTCCTTGTCGGCTGGACCGCCGCGGTGTGGGTCGGCGCTTCCTTTGACGCCCCCGCTTACATCCACCTTCCGCTTTCGTTATTGGCGGCTGCGGCTGCGGGCGGCATTTGGGGCCTGATTCCCGGATTTTTAAAAGCCCGTTTTTTGTCCACGAAGTGATTGTCACGATCATGATGAATTATATCGCTCTTCATTTAACCAATTATCTCATTTCCGATGTCATGACGGACCACCGGGACAAAACAGACAAAATTCATGAAAGCGCGTCGCTCCGCTCGCCGTTTTTAGAGCAGCTGACAGATTACTCCCGCCTTCATTGGGGCATTCTGATCGCTCTGTTTGCGGCAGTCCTCATGTGGTTTATCATTCATAAAACAAAAAGCGGATTTGAATTCCGGGCTGTCGGCTTTAACCAGCACGCCGCACAATACGCCGGTATGAGCGTCAGAAAAAATATGATGTACGCCATGATGATTTCCGGCGCCTTCGCAGGGCTTGCCGGCGCGATGGAAGGACTCGGAACCTTTCAATATGCGGCGGTTAAGGGCGCCTTTACCGGCGTCGGCTTCGACGGCATTGCGGTTGCGCTTCTCGGCGGCAGCACGGCAATCGGCGTTGTTCTGGCGGCATGTCTTCTCGGCGGCCTTAAAGTCGGGGCATTAAATATGCCGATTGAATCCGGGGTGCCTTCTGAAGTCGTTGACATCGTTATCGCCATTATTATTTTGTTTGTGGCATCAAGCTACGCCATCCGTCTCATCCTTGATAAATTGAAGAAAAAGGGGGCGAAGTAAGTGGACTTCCTGCAGATTTTATCCATTATTGTCCCGGCAACTCTCGTATATGCGGCTCCGCTTATTTTAACCGCTCTCGGCGGCGTGTTTTCTGAAAGATCGGGGGTTGTCAACATCGGTCTTGAAGGACTGATGATCATCGGCGCCTTTACAAGCGTCATGTTCAACTTATTTTTCGGACGCGAGCTTGGCGCCGCCGCTCCGTGGCTCGCCTTGGCTGCGGCTATGATTGCCGGCGGACTGTTCTCACTGATCCACGCGGCTGCCGCGGTTTCTTTCCGCGCCGATCAGACGGTAACCGGTGTGGCGATCAATATGCTCGCGTTAGGAGCAACACTGTTTATCGTCAAGCTGATCTACGGAAAAGCGCAGACTGATAAAATCCCGGAGCCCTTTTACAAAACGAACATTCCCGGGTTAAGCGATATTCCGGTTTTAGGAAAGATTTTCTTTTCTGACGTATATTATACGTCGATTTTAGCCATCGTACTGGCCTTTGTTTCCTGGTTTATTTTATTCAAAACGCCGTTCGGCCTCCGCATCCGTTCTGTCGGGGAACATCCGATGGCGGCCGATACGATGGGAATCAACGTGTTCGGCATGCGCTATATCGGCGTCATGATCAGCGGACTGTTCGGCGGGCTCGGCGGCGGTGTGTATGCTTCCACGATCGCGCTTGATTTCACGCACTCCACCATTTCCGGGCAAGGCTTTATCGCTCTCGCCGCGCTTGTTTTCGGCAAATGGCATCCGATCGGCGCGCTCGGGGCTGCGCTGTTCTTCGGGTTTGCGCAGAGTTTGAGCATTATCGGCTCGCTTTTGCCCCTGTTCAAAGACATTCCGAATGTATACATGCTGATGGCTCCTTACATTCTGACCATTCTCGCGCTTGCCGGCTTCATCGGCCGAGCGGATGCGCCTAAAGCCAACGGCATCCCTTATATTAAAGGAAAACGCTGATTGCCACACAAAAAGAGTTCCGCACCCTGGTGCCGGAACTCTTTTCATCTATATACGATTCTGATATACTCACGCGGCTGAAACGGCGTTTGCATTGATTCAGCCGCACTCAGCTTGTCTTCAGCGTATTCCGCACCGAGAAAAAACGCTCCCAATCATCTGCCTCCGTCTGCTGCCGCGTTTTGCAGAAATCATCCGCTATGAATGTTCCTGCAATAATAGAACAAAATATTCCAATACAGGCCGCCGCCTTTCTCTTCATCTGACCAGCTCCTTTTGTAAAGCTTGATCTGAAAAAGAAATGTATATACAAAGATCCGGATATTTGATAAATTTATTTTGGGTTCAAAAGACCACAAAAACACAAAGAGGAATACATTATGCCGTAGCAGGGTAAAAAAAGTGCGATATAATTTGTACTGGGTCCTATGACCGTGAATTGATTGATTGATTGATTGATTCATTCTTACATAAAGCAGTTGCTTGATAAAAACAAGCAAAGGAGGTCTTCTGTTGCAGCTGTTACATTTCGCGATTTTGGCGCCTTTTTTATTTGCATTTATCGTTCCCTTTCTTTATAAACGGGTAAAACAAGTCCATACAGGCTGGTTTGTGCTGATAGTGCCCGTTGTGCTGTTTGTTTACTTTATCAGCAAGCTCCCTGTCACAATGGCTGGGGAAACCGTCCGGTATGCGGCCGAATGGATTCCGTCCCTCGGTATTAACTATACCGTTTATATTGACGGACTCGGGCTGTTATTCGCTTTATTGATTACGGGCATCGGCTCTTTGGTGACGCTTTACAGTATTTTTTACTTATCGAAGGACAAAGAAAAGCTCGGCCCCTTTTATGTGTACCTGCTGATGTTTATGGGCGCGATGCTCGGCGTTGTGCTCGTCGATAACGTCATCGTGCTTTATATGTTCTGGGAGCTGACAAGCCTGTCATCCTTCTTATTAATCGGGTATTGGCATAAGCGGAAGAAATCACGCTACGGGGCGGAAAAATCACTGCTGATTACCGTCGGCGGCGGGCTGTGCATGCTCGGCGGCTTTATCCTGCTGTATCTGATGACGGATTCTTTCAGTATCAGGGAAATGGTCAACCAGGTGCATATTATCGCAGGCCATCCGTTCTTTATTCCGGCGATGGTTCTCCTGTTATTGGGGGCCTTTACGAAATCAGCGCAGTTTCCGTTTTACATCTGGCTGCCTGATGCCATGGAGGCGCCGACTCCTGTCAGCGCCTATCTGCACTCGGCTACAATGGTGAAAGCGGGTATTTATCTGATTGCCAGATTCAGTCCGGTTTTTGCTTTTTCACCCGTCTGGTTTTGGACGGTTGCCTCAGTCGGTCTGATCACGATGGTATGGGCTTCCTTTAATGCGATTAAACAAACCGATTTAAAAGCGATTCTGGCATTTTCCACAGTCAGCCAGCTCGGTATGATTGTATCAATGCTCGGCGCAGGAGCCGCCGCGCTTCATTATCAGCATTCAGAGTATTTTACGGCGGCTGTCACCGCGGCTGTGTTTCACTTAATTAACCATGCTACTTTTAAAGGAAGTTTATTCATGGCGGTCGGCATTATCGACCATGAAACGGGAACGCGGGATATCCGCAGGCTCGGCGGCCTGATGGCGCTTATGCCGGTAACGTTTACCGTTTCACTGATCGGAACGTTTTCCATGGCCGGCCTCCCTCCGTTTAACGGCTTTTTAAGTAAAGAAATGTTCTTTACAAGTATGCTGCGGATTGCTCATGCAGATATTTTCAGCCTGGATACGTGGGGCGTGCTATTCCCCGTTCTCGCATGGATCGGGAGCGTCTTCACTTTCATCTACAGCATGAAGCTGTTTTTCAGAACGTTCAGCGGCGCGCGCAAATCTGCTCAGCTTGAAAAGACGCCGCATGAAGCTCCGCTCGGCATGCTGATTTCGCCGGTGATTCTTGCCGCTTGCGCCGTCAGTCTGTTTTTTGCCCCGAACGTTTTGTCTTACAGCCTGATTGAACCGGCGATGAACTCCATTTATCCGGCTCTGTTAACCGGCGGAGATACATTCCATGTCCATATTTCCCAGTGGCACGGGGTGACGGCTGAGGTAATGATGACCCTCGGCATCATCATTGTCGGCACGATCGGTTACGTAACGCTGTCTAAATGGGAGCGTCTGTACGGTCTGTTTCCGAAAAAACTGACGCTGAACAAGCTTTACGATGCGGTGACGGGCAGTATGGAAAAAAGATCTTACCAGCTGACGTCATCTTATATGACCGGATTTTTGCGGGATTATCTGCTGTATATTTTTGCGGCGTTTATCATTCTCATCGGAGCGGCGTTCGTCATGAAAGGCGGCTTTTCCATGACAGCGAAAGGAATGGCTGAGATCGGCCTGTATGAAATCGTGCTGTCCCTCGTTATGGTGAGCGCAACGATTGCGACTGTGTTCGCCAAATCGCGGCTGACGGCCATTATCTCACTCGGTGTTGTCGGGTACACACTCGCGTTGTTTTTTGTGATTTTCAGAGCGCCCGATCTGGCGCTCACGCAGCTCGTCATTGAGACGATATCCGTCGCCTTGTTTCTTCTTTGTTTTTACCATCTGCCGAAAATGCGGCGGAAAAAGAAGACAAGAACATTCCGGATGACGAATTTTATCATTTCTCTCGGTGTCGGCCTCATCGTGACAATGCTCGGAATCGCGTCTTCCAGCGAAAAAACAAAAGACAGCATCTCCTCCTTTTTCACCGCTTACAGCCATAAGCTCGGGGGAGGAAACAATATCGTCAATGTCATCCTCGTTGATTTCAGGGGATTTGACACGATGTTTGAAATCACGGTGCTGTCGATTGCCGCACTCGGGATTTACGGCATGATCAGAACAAAAGTAAAAGAGGAGGGAGAAGAGCGTTGAGACAGCAAAAAACAAACGACATCATCCTTCAGACGGCAACGAAGCTTGTATCTTTTATCATTCTGCTTTTCTCTTTCTATTTATTTTTATCGGGGCATAACGCTCCCGGCGGAGGATTTGTCGGCGGACTGATTACGTCTTCGGCCATCGTGCTGCTGCTTTTGGCCTTTGATTTAAAAACCGTCAAATCGATTTTGCCCGTCAATTTTATTTATGTGGCGGGCGCGGGTCTGCTTATCGCGATTGCAACGGGTGCAGGTTCATTCTTATTCGGAGCGCCCTTTCTCACCCATACATTCGGCCATTTTCATCTCCCGGTGCTCGGGAATACGGAGCTTGCGACGGCCACTTTGTTTGATTTAGGTGTGTATCTCGTTGTTGTCGGCATGACGATGACCATTATTCAAACGATTGGAGAGGAAGAATAGTGGAAATCTTAATGTCTGTCATTGCCGGTATTTTGTTTATGGCGGCAACCTACCTGCTGCTTTCTAAAAGTCTGCTGCGCGTGATTATCGGCACCGCGCTTTTGAGCCACGGCGTCCATTTGCTGCTCCTGACCATGGGCGGACTGAAAAAAGGCGCTCCTCCCATACTGGGCGGAAAAAGCACATCGTTTGTCGATCCGCTGCCGCAGGCACTCATACTGACGGCGATCGTTATTTCGTTCGGCGTCACGTCCTTCCTGCTTGTGATGGCGTTTCGCGCCTATCAGGAACTGAAAACGGATGATATGGATCGAATGAGGGGAAATGATCAACATGAATAACTTTGTGATATTGCCTATTCTGGTGCCGCTGCTTGCCGCAGTGCTGCTGATTTTTATGAACAGGCACGTGATGCTGATGCGGATATTCAGCACTGCCGCTTCCTGTGTCTCCATCGTCATCAGCGCCGCTCTCGTTCAGACGGTTTTCACACACGGGATTCAGACGCTGACACTCGGCGGCTGGAAAGCGCCGTACGGCATTGTGCTCGCCGCGGATCAGCTTGCCGCACTGCTTGTTTTGACAACTGCCATAATCGGGCTGCTCGTCACCCTGTACTCCTTCCGCTCCATCGGAGAAAAAAGGGAGCGCGCTTTCTATTATTCAGGGGTGCAGTTTCTTCTGGCCGGCGTAAGCGGAGCGTTTTTGACGGGTGACCTGTTCAACATGTACGTCTTTTTTGAGCTTCTGCTTATCGCGTCCTACATGCTGATCGTGCTTGGCGGAACGAAAATTCAATTAAGAGAATCATTGAAGTACATCGTGTTTAACATTGTGTCATCCGCGTTTTTTGTCATCGGCGTCGGTTACTTATATGCGGTGACGGGCACGCTGAATATGGCTGATCTAAGCGTAAAAATAAGCGAATCGGGCCAGACCGGGCTGATAACCGTGATCGGCGTCCTTCTTCTCGTCGTTTTCGGTTTAAAGGGCGGGATATTCCCGCTGTATTTCTGGATGCCGGGCTCTTATTACGCCCCGCCGGCTGCAATTTCGGCTTTATTCGGGTCTCTTTTAACGAAAGTCGGCCTGTATGCCATTTTAAGAGTATTCACCCTGATCTTTATTCACGATACGGGCTTTACCCACCAATTGATGATGTGGCTTGCGATGCTGACGGTGCTATTCGGCGTAATCGGATCTATCGCCTTTTCGGATGTCATGAAAATCGTCATCTACAATATTATTACAGCCGTCGGCGTGATTTTGTTCGGCATTGCCATGAACACGCCGGCCTCCATTCAAGGAGCGGTTTATTACTTGATTCACGATATGCTGATTAAAGGAGCGCTGTTTATGCTTGCCGGCTCGCTTATCGCATTGACAGGCACTGCCAGCCTGCATAAAATGGGCGGACTGATCAACCGTTATCCCGTTTTAGGATGGATGTTCTTTATTTCAGCCATATCTTTGGCCGGCATCCCGCCGTTCAGCGGATTTGTGGGCAAGCTGAAGATCGCGGAAGGCGGGTTCGATAAGGGGGAAACATTGTTTTCCGTATTGATTCTCTTATCAAGCCTGCTTGTGCTCTATTCCGTGCTGAAGGTTTTTACGACGGCTTTTTGGGGGGAAGAAAAAGAAATCCCCGGCGCAGGCGGACGGTCCGCAAAAGGACTTCTTTATCCGGCAGCCGCTTTTCTCCTTTTGTCGCTTCTGTTCGGGCTCGGAACCGAATGGGTTTCTCCGTATGTCAATCAGACGGCTGAGAATCTGCTGAATCCGGAAAAATACATTGAAGCTGTTTTGGAGGAGTAGATGGCATGGCTTTTCAACTATTATTAAATGTTCTTCTCGCTGTTTGCTGGATGTTTCTCACAAACAGCCTCAGCACGGCGGGTTTTATAACCGGATTTATCGCGGGCTTGGCGGCGCTGTTTTTTTCCGGCGCTTCTTCTCGCGGCCGTTTTACATTTGGAAAATATGGTCAGTCATCAGACTGGCGATGATCTTTATAAAGGAATTATATTTGGCCAATGTCAGCGTGCTGAAAACCGTTATATCGCCGAAACTGAACATCCGCCCGGGCATTTTCGCGTTTAAGACGGAATTGACGGAGGATTGGGAGATCACACTGCTCTCGCTGTTAATTACTTTAACACCGGGTACGCTCGTGATGGATATCTCCGATGACCGGTCGATTCTTTATATACACGCCATGGACATTGAAGATGCGGAGAAAGCGATCCATGACATCCGCGTCTCTTTTGAGAAAGCCATTCAGGAGGTGAGCCGCTGATGTTTACGTTTATTCTGCAATTATCACTCGGCATTATGGCGGTTTCGACTCTTCTGTACGTCATTCGCGTCATGAAAGGGCCAACGATACCGGACCGGGTCGTCGCGCTTGATGGGATCGGCATTAATCTGATTGCCATGACCGCACTTGTATCCATTCTCTTAAACACATCGGCCTTTTTGGACATCATTCTGCTGCTTGGCATTTTATCGTTTATCGGCACGATTGCCTTTGCTAAGTTTTTGGAGAAAGGAGAGATTATCGAAAATGATCGAAATCGTTAAATGGGCCGTCGCCGTTTGTATTCTGATGGGATCGCTGATCTGCCTGGTCGCGTCTTTCGGCACACTCAGGCTTCCTGATGTGTATACGCGCGCCCACGCCTCTTCAAAAGGCTCGACACTCGGCGTTAATTTGGTATTGCTCGGGGTGTTAGGCTACTTGTGGATGCTGACCGGAGAAATTTCTGTAAAAATACTGCTCGGCATCATTTTTATCCTGCTGACGGCGCCGGTCGGAGCGCACCTCATATGCAGGGCCGCGTACAATTCGGGAGCGGCGCTTGATAAACGAAGCGTTCAGGATGATTACAAAGGGATCAGAAACTTTGTGATCAAACGAAAAGAAGATTCATATTTGTAAAAACAAACAGCCGGACGATTCAGGGTTCCGGCTGTTTGTTTATTTTGTTATAACAGCCAGCGTGCAGCGGGAAACACAGATCAGCCTTTCTCGTTCATCGAAAATGTTAATCCCGTACACAATGGTTGCCCTGCCTGTGTGAACGGGTTCCGCTATCGCCGTGACCGTTCCGCCCTCTTTCACGGACTTTAAATGATTGGCATTAATCTCAAGCCCGACACACGCCTGTTTCGACCGGTCGATAAAATGCTGGGCCCCGACACTTGCAACAGTCTCCGCCAGCGCTGCTGACGCGCCCCCATGCAGATATCCGAAAGGCTGCACCGTCCTCTTATCCACCGGCATCACCGCCACGCATCTCTCCGGCGTGTTTTCAGTGATTTCAATACCGAGTGCGCCGAGCAATGTATTGTTCAGATTCATAGGTCATTCTCCCTTCAAGATTTATAGTACGTTATCTGACTTGGCGATCAGCACCGCTTCAGTACGGGAGCCGACATTCAGCTTATTAAAAATGGATGTCAGGCTGTATTCAATCGACCGCTTGCTTAAGTGAAGCGCATCTGCGATTTCCTGATTGGTCAAACCTTTTTCGACCTCTTGGAGAATATGGCGCTCTCTCGGAGTTAACCGATCCTGCTCACTTTGAGGGGAAGAAGACGTTTTTGTTTTTGCTGGGTCATCAGCTGTTTGAAATAGGAGAAATCAACTAAAATCTGTCCGTTGAGCACGTGATATATGTATTGCATGATTTTCTCTTTAGATTCGGTTTTGCTGATGGCGCCATGCAGGCCCGCGCGGATGGATTCTTCAAAATAATCTTCAACCTCATAGCCTGTGTAGACAATGATTTTGCAGAGAGGATTCTCTTTTAAGATTTTCTTGGAAAGCTCTATGCCGCTGATGTCATCACCCAGATTTAAATCCATTAATATGAGATCGTAAGCTGAAAAATCATGCCGGAGAACGAATTGTTCACTGGCATCAGGACTAAGGCAATCGACAGAAAGATTCGTGTCCGTTTCCAGAATCGTCTTGGTGCCCTCCATGACAGCCGGATGATCATCAATCACTAGTATCTTTTTCATGGTTTCCTCCCTTTTACTCACTCATTTCCATTTTATTAAAAAGACTTGGCTTCTGCCAAGTCGATTTGGTGATAAATTGGTTACAATTCCATTTCAATATCCGCTTTAAAACCGTTTCCTTCACTTGTGTCGATTTTCATCCGTCCGTCAAGTGCACGGACGCGTTCCTTAATACCCGAAAGACCCATGCTCATCGACTGTCCGCCGCCTTCTTCCTGATTGCAGCCGACACCGTCGTCTTCATAATGGAGAATCACTTTATTTTGAATGCTGATCAGCATAATCAGCACCTCATTCGCCTGTGAATGCTTCATGGCGTTCGAAAGAAATTCCTGAATAATGCGGTACAAATTCAGCTGGGTATCCAAATCCAGCGCCGCCGTAAACCGGCCCGTATTCAGACGGATATGAAACGGCGCACGCTCCTGCTGCTGCGCGGCAAGCTTGGATACCGCCTTGACCAGACCCAAATCATACAGCAGCTGAGGCCGAAGCTCATGGCACGTCTCCCGGGTCATCAAAATAACATCCGACATCTGCTCATTCATCTGATGAAGCTTGTCCTGCACCTCTAACTGGCAAGGCTCTTCTCTTTTAAAATCAGCCAGAAACAGCTCACATTGACGCTTCAAAGAAATCAAATCCTGCAGCACCGAATCATGCAGATCCCGGGCCAAATCCGATCGCTGCTTTTCCTCGATCGTAAACATCAGCTTTTTGAGCCAGACCGGGTTTGTCTCCTGTTTCTTTAAATCTTCGAGATGATTCATAAGTTCTTCGATTTTAAGCACATTCTCCATCGTAATACTGGTGTAGAATGATAAAGTTTTTAACCAAGAAATCTCATCCCAGGTTAGTTTCGGAGTATTCATAAATGATAAACACAGTACAATGTATGATTTACTGCCCCGTTCCCCTATTTTCATTAAAAACCCTTTATCCACCTGAACTATTTTGCCAATTTCGCTTGTCGTTTCAGCTAATTGATGAGAATACGGCTCCCATAATTTTTTCTCATTATCATTAAAAAAACACCTTATATTTAAGTCTCCTTCTACTTCTAAAACACATACTTTACTAACCATCAAAACTTCAAGTAGAGTAGATTCAAGTTCAGTGAATACTTGTTTTAAGGATGAAGCTCCTTTAATTATTTGAGTAAACTTGAATATGCTATCCTGATAATTATGTTTTTCAGAAAAACGCTTTAAACGGAAACGAAAATCTAAGATCTCTTTTGAATAAAACACAGCCAACATAATAATATATGTCAGCAAAGTTAGTTTAAACGTATAAAACTCTGAGTTTGGATCTTGTACAAGATCATAAATTGTAATAATAAGTAAAGTAGGAGTGACAGCTAAAAGACTATAATATTTCAACCGCCCAATAATAAAATCAATTTCATAGATTTTATTAGTCATAAATTGATAAACTAAAGAAAAAGGAATTAATAAAAGAAAAGGCGCAACTAAAAAGAAGAAACATAATAGTCATTAAAAATGATGTAGGGTGCCACATACAAGAATACAAATGGTGAGAAAGCAAAAATATTAATTAAAAGAAAAGTCTTAAGAATATTTGCTTGCTCTGTTTTTTTGTACTTTATTAAACCTATGGTAATGAAAAATAAAGCTATTAAATAAAGGAGAGATATTGATACTAAATTAACTTTCCCCACTACTCCTCTTTCAAAGCAATGCCTAAAAAACTCTAGTATTATATTAATAACAGGGACTGTATATAAAGCAACAAAAACTTTCCCGTTAAAAATCTTGTATCCAAATTCTTTGATATATTGATAAATAAACAAGAGATAATTTACCGGTACGGATATTAAAGTTATGACATTTACGTATCGGCTTATTATATCTCCTTTTGATGAACCTCCCGCACTTACATATGCTATACCAGTAGTGAGTAAAAAGATGATCAATATAAAAGCTGAAACTGAATCTTGCTCCTTATTAATTTTTAAAACAACTAAGGCATACAAAGAAAAAAATAACAGGTATTAAATAAACAAATAAGTTGTCTTCACTTAATAAACTTAAATTTTTGAGATCAACTATTTCACCAGATCTTTCAACTGTCATAGATCTAACGTTTTTCAATGTATTTTGTTTTAAATCTTTTGGTTCAACGCTCTTATTCTGATTAATTTTTATTACAATGTCACCTTTTTTAACACCAGCATAATAAGCCATTGTGTAATCTGATACTTTGGTAATCTCTATTTGATTCTTGTTATTAACATTTGCGGTGGCTCCTACAAACAAATTATTTACATTTATATAAGTTAAATAGAAAATATAAGACAAGCTGAGTAAAATTAATAAAATGGAATACGTATTTTTAGATAACTTCATATTTACCCCTGTTTCATGACGGTTTCCAATATATCTCGTCTTTTGAACTCATTGAGATTAATTGATCAAATCCAAGCAATACCCCTTTCACCTCTTCTTTATCTAAACCTATAATACTGACTTCTTCTCTTTTCAATTTTTGAACAATTTCGGGATTACGAACTAAATAATTTACTATTTCCTGCATTTTTATCCACCTTCTCATTTTCGCAAATTTTTTTAATTAAATAGTTTTTGTTCTCTAAAGTCAAATTTAAATTTTCGAGTCCATTTTTCACTTTCAAATTATATACATTAATCATAACTGACATATAATGGATAACGCCAGATTCTAAGAGAAGCCGTTTTAACTCTGATTGTTGAAAGTTGTTGTTTAACAATTCTGTGGACACTGTGTTGAATTTTTTCTCTAAGAACTGAATTGCCAAATTTGTCTTTTTGAAAAAGGTTTCCGTATTATTCACATACATTATTTCAAATAAATCATTTTTTAATTGAGCTGCAACCCCTATATAGAAAGCATACTGCTCCACATCTGATTGATAACGTTTAGTTGCAAGTACAGCACCCAGCATACTTGCTAAAGCTGTCAAAGCCCCTGACTTTTTCTTAATCATTTCAATGCATTGATTTTCAGTTAAAGTATTATCAACCAAATCAATGTGTTGCCCTTCCATAGCTTGAACTGTATATTTTAGAGCTGTCTTGAGTAATAACCCTTCCGGATCTCGAGATGATATAACTTGGAGAGCTATTGTATAAATTAAGGTTGCAATATTTAAAGATACAGCCTGATCCATTTTCATCCATTCTGCATTTGGACGATCCTTATCTTGTATGTCATCAAAAATATCAGCCGCTAAGATAAGCAGTTCAATCCCTGTTCCTAAATCTAGTATATCTTCAAAATCATTCCCTCCAAAAGCTAAATAATGATCTAAAGCTAACTCAGCAAATGGAAAGTTGTTTTTGTATCAGCAAAATTCAAAACATGTTTACTTACTTCTTTATTCACATCATTTTTTTGAGAATATGGTTTATTGTGTCCTTTACATCTTCTGCTTCTAGAGTTAATTTCTTAGCTATATGAATCCCTCACTTTATTTTACTAAACCCTTTTGTTCAAATACAGCATGTTTATTGTTTTTTAATAATCATATAATACTTTATCCATTAATTGTATAACAAATGCACAAAAAAAAGACTTGTTTCCAAGTCTTTTTAAGAAATTTTCATTGCATATGAGAATTTATCGAGCTGATCAATGCTTTTGTTAATGTTTCGTAATGAGTCGGTTGTTTCTCTGATATCATTTTCAAGTCGGAATAATAATTGCTTTACTTCTTCTAATTTGTTTTCCACCGTTTCCACACTCCTTTTTTTGAAAGATCAATGAATTGTGTATGGTGAACGAGTCCTAGGTATTTGATCTGTTACTAATAGTGTAAACGTTTTTGCGGGATTTTTCACCGAAAAGTATGTGTAAAAGTATCTGCGTGACACCGCAAACCATGGTAATCCCATAGTCCCGAACAGGGCATTTAGCGAACAGGACTATATAACTACCATAAAGGCAGACGTTTAGGATAAAGCAGACCAATCTGGCGGTTCTGCTGTTTTTTCAACGGTTTTCCGACAAACCGGCAGGGACTATAGTCCCTGCCGTCGCAATTTCAAAACAGAATGGGCGAACAGCGTCGCATAACCACCGACAAACACCGAAAAGACCGCAACCCCCGCATTGTGGTCTTTTTGCATGTCATAACTCGTTATCACGCCGCCTATACTCATGTATAACGAATGTTTTCTCAGGAAGGAGGCCGCCGTATGCATTATGTGTATCCATGCTGCCCTGTTTTCGCCGCGCCATACCGGCATCCAGCGCCCAGTGCCCCGGTTCACGCAGATATTTTGACAGCGTCCGCAAAAGAAGCTGCGGGCATGCTGGAGGATGCGCGCCTGCTCCTTGCGCGGCTGTCGGCGTCAAAAGAGCTTGCGCGCAGCATCCTCACCGCAGCGCAATCATCTGACACCGCAGCGGTCAAGCGGCTCATTAAGCAGACCGGCATCAAAAATGATTTTGACGTGACGTATAATCCCGACGGCATCCGTGTCAGTCTGATCAGAGAGCAAAGCCGGTTTATCATCGCCCTCAGGTGGTCGGCTTAAAGCGGCTCAATCGATCAGCTGCCGGCACCATTCGATCGCCTGTAAGTAACATTCATACGCTTCTTCTTTGTTCAGTTCTTTTCCCCACTCGTCACAGTCCCAGTTGTTGCATTCAATGGCTTTGACGAGCGCGAGCATCTGATAATAATCGTTTTCATAACCGAGCAGCGCCTGTCCGACTTCATCGATTAAGGGCAGTTCTTTGATGATATCCTCCAGCTCCCTGTGGAGAAGCGTATCGATGAGCGAAAACATGCCGATCAGCATGTAAGAAGAGGGCTGGGGCCTTCCGGTTCTTTTCGCCAGCAGTTCGCACAGTTTGGCCCTGATTAAGGAAATCTTAATGATTTCTTTTTGGCTTGAGTGGCTTTTCGCCGTTAAATCTCTGAATGAAAGAATGTAAATCAAGCGCTTAATCTCATTCAGCCCGAGCATCATGATGGCCTGCTGGATGCTGTCTATCTTTTTTTTCAGCCTTGTTTGCGATCCGTTTAAAAAACGCAGAATCTGATACGATAAGCTGACGTCACGCTCTATGTATTCCGTCACGCGCTGTATATTGGGCTGGTCATTGTTTAATTCGCTTAAAAGCTGGTAGTAAGAATGAAAATGAAACGTCAGATCATTTCCGCTGATGACACGCGGTTCACTGAAAAAATATCCTTGAAACAGGTGAAAGCCGTCTATGGCCGCCTGTTTATAATCTTTTCTCGTCTCCACTTTCTCCGCTAAATAAATCAGACTTTTACAGCTGTACGTCTGAATGATTTTTTTGCGCTCCAGACGCGAGGATTGCAAAAAGTCGATTTTTAAAATATCAATATATTTCATCAGCTGTTCCACTAACTCTTCATTTTCCGGATTGATGGCGTAAAAATCATCAAGTGCTAATGTATATCCTAATTTCTTCAGCTGTCTGCATCTTGAGATGAGTGCCGGAGTGATCGGTATGTCCTCAAGAATTTCGATAATAAGCTGGTCAGGATCAAAGGAGGTAGGGAGATCTGAAAACATCAGGCTTTCTGTAAAATTCACAAAGCAGCGTTTCCCCTCAGTCAGCTTTTCGATTCCGATGTTGATAAAGCTGTTAATAATGAGATCCGTCGTAGCTTTATCTCCGTCCGCGGCCGAATAACGGTTCTCTTCGCTCTCCCGGTAAAGAAGTTCATAAGCAACAACCTGTTCGTTTCTGTTGAAGATAGGCTGTCTCGCAACAAACACCTTCATTCATTTACCCCCTTAGATGCGGCCTTCGAACATAAGTATATCAAATAACTTGACGAAATTTGTCTAAATGTGAAAAATATTATCACAACAAAAAGCCTTTCCAGAGATAGGAAAGGCCGCTTTGTTTTCTATTCAAGTTCCCGTTTCAGCTTGCTTTTGATTTCATGAATCCGCTGCATCTTGTTGCTCCAGCAGTCTTCGCTTAAATCGACCGGATATTCTTCCGGCTTGCTGATCCGTTTGTATTCCTCCCACAGAAGTTTGAGGTTATCCTGCACGTATTGCTGGATGTCGGTAATTTCGGGATTATCATAGCATAAAACGCCGTTTTCAAAGATCGGCTCATGCAAGTCTTTCGCATAGAAATCAGTGACGAATTTGCTGACGAACGTGTGGACGGGATGGAACATTTTTAAGCGTTTCTGATCATTTACCCGCTCGTCATAAAGCGCGATATAATCACCTTCCGAGTGGTGATTCAGCTTGTTGATAATTCGGTATACTCTCTTTCTTCCCGGCGTTGTCACTTTTTCAGGGTTTGACGAAATTTTAATGGTGTCGGTCAGTTTGCCGTCCTCTTCAATGGCGACAAGCTTATAAACCGCGCCGAGAGCCGGCTGATCGTATGCGGTAATCAGCTTCGTGCCGATGCCCCACGTATCGATTTTCGCTCCTTGGGATTTCAGATTTAATATCGTGTGCTCATCAAGATCGCTTGAAGCAATGACCTTTGCGTCTGTGAAACCCGCTTCATCAAGCATTTCACGGGCTTTTTTGACAGGTACGCCAAGTCCCCGCTGTCCAGGCGGATGCCGATGAAGTTGATCCGGTCGCCGAATTCCTTTGCGACTTTAATCGCATTCGGCATGCCCGAACGGATCGTATCGTACGTATCTACGAGAAATACGCAGTCTTTGTGGGTCTCCGCATATTTCTTAAATGCCGTATATTCATCGCGGTACGCTTGTACGAGCGCATGAGCGTGCGTGCCGGATACCGGTATATTAAAACGCTTTCCGGCTCTTACATTACTCGTCGCGCTGAAGCCGCCGATCAAAGCCGCTCTCGCTCCCCACATGGCCGCATCCATTTCATGGGCGCGCCGCGTTCCGAATTCGAGGGCGTCTTCATCACCGACAACGCCTTTAATGCGGGCCGCTTTCGTGGCGATTAATGTTTGGTAATTCACAATGTTAAGCAGAGCCGTCTCAATCAGCTGCGCTTCAATCAGGGGCGCTTCGACCCGCATAATCGGTTCGTTGTTAAAAACGAGCTCGCCTTCTTTCATGCTGTAAAGAGATCCGGTAAAAGAAAGATCCCGTAAATAATCAATGAAATCATCAGCATAGTGCAATTCCGTTTTTAAATAATTCAGATCGCTGTCGGTAAATTTGAAGTTCTCCAAGTATTCGATTGCTTTTTCTAAGCCCGCAAATACCGCATAGCCGTTTTCAAAGGGAAGCTTTCTGAAAAAAAGCTCAAAAATCGCTTTTTTCTCATGAATGCCGTCTCTCCAGTACGTTTCGGCCATATTAATTTGATAAAGATCTGTATGTAAAGACAAACTGTCGTCTTTAAAACCATGCTCCACCAAAATTGTTTTCCCCTTCCTTACTCTGCCACTTGCGCTCCGATGCTGTTCTTAAAATGGGACAGGGCCCATTCATGCCCTTCCGGATTAAAGCTGGCCACAGCGTTTTGATGAATGACGATCTGAAAGCCCTTGTTGTAGGCGTCAACCGCCGTGTGAAGAACGCAGATGTCGGTGCACAGGCCCGCAAGATGCAGCTCAGTGATCTGCCGTTCCCGCAGTTTCAGCTCTAAATCCGTTCCCGCAAAAGCAGAATATCTCGTTTTTTCCATATAATTTACGTTTTTTGCGTGTTTATGTTTCTCATAAAGAGGCGATAGCCTTCCGTACAGCTCTTTGCCCTCCGTG
Organism: Paenibacillus lentimorbus NRRL B-30488; assembly: GCF_000411595.1. Taxonomy (NCBI): domain Bacteria; kingdom Bacillati; phylum Bacillota; class Bacilli; order Caryophanales; family Paenibacillaceae; genus Paenibacillus; species Paenibacillus lentimorbus. The sequence goes on from NZ_ANAT01000014.1 coordinate 78,815, forward strand.
CCGTTAATATTATGCGGAGGAAACAGGTGTGTCTCGGGATGAAAGTCATCGTCCGCATCATGCGAATCTACCGCAAAGACAACGTAATCACCGTTTTCTATAAATGCTTGCGTCAAACTGACAATCGTATCTTCAATCTGTCTCGCGGGTTCTCCGCAAGTTAATGCCCCGTTCTCAGCTGCAAAATCATTCGTATAATCAATGCATATAAATGCTTTTTTCATAGCCGGCCTCCCCGCCATTCATATGAAAACCATTATATCCTATCTCCACTTGTAAGTGAATTGGCATTGTAAAATGACAAACGGTGTTTTGCCCTTTTAAGATTTCAGGAGTGAGCGCTGAAAAATGTCATCCTGCACGTAAATGCCGTCAAGGTTCACGGCATAATCGGCGGCAAAAACCAGGCCGAGCGGCGTTTCGAATTGAAGGTCCGAGATGACGGAGCTTCGGACACCGGCAAGTGCGGCAAGCTTCATATATGGTGAATAAGCATGATACGGGAGCCTTCCGTTTATATAGAGCACCGCGTCTTTTCGGCTTTTCAGCGCCTGTTTCACTTCTTCATACGGCTGCTTTTGCAGCACCTGTCCCTTCGTCAGGGCAATGATGACTCTTTCACGCAGCGAGCCTAAAAATAAATGGCGTTCATCCGGTTTCGTCTGCAGAGGGCCGTACATCCCCTGCTGTAAATAAAGGTCAACCGTTTTGTCGCTCATCGGCCTGTCCCTCCCAGCTTGTTTTACAATTATCGCCCCGGACGGGACGCGGTAAACCGTTTTCGTTACATTTCAGCCACCCAATGGGAGATCTTGCCGGCGAGCTCTCCGGCGGGTTCTTCTTCAATCAGCTTGCTGAATGATTGTAAAAGCCGCTGCGCCAGCGCCTTTTTCTCTTCCTCATAGGAAATGATCGTGCTCCACTCAAGTTCCGGAACAGCTACAAGGGTATGCTGTTCTTTTTTATTTTCATGCAGATATACATCACCGATCATTCCGGACTGCACGGTAATATTCGCTTTTCTGATTTTCATAAAACATTCCCCTTTTATAAAGACTGATTCTATTATACTACAAAAAAGCGACAGCCTCCTAAAAGGAGGCTGTCACGCGTTAAACCAATCAGGTTCGTCAAACACATCGATGTCTTCAAAGCGCGTTTTGCTGAATTTATTAGTAATTTTGACAAAATCTCCGGAATGAAACGCCCCTGCCCCCGCGCCTGAGTGGTCAACGGCTTTGGGAGAAATGGCAAACACGTCACCGAAGCTCGCCGCAGCGTCTCCGGCTAAACTCATAATATAAATCGGTCCCACAATTGCAGGCATACCCACACCTCCGCTTTTCTTTACAGCATTTTATGCGCTGCACCGGGAGTTGTGCCCGTTTTTATTTCGGCTTGCGGCTGTCTTCGAGCTTTGACCGCTGACGAAGTTTGATAAGCCGGACGATATTTAAGACGAAAGCTTTTAAAACCGCGTAAACCGGCACGGCCAGAATCATTGCGAGAATGCCGCCGAAACTGCCCGCTCCGATAAGCAGAAGAATAATGGTGAGCGGGTGGGTATTCAGCCGTTTCCCAATCACAAGCGGAGAAAGCAGGTTCCCGTCAAGCTGCTGGACGACAACGACAACAATAACGGCAAAGAGCGCCTTAGCCGGCGAATCCATAAACGCGATAATCACCGCGGGCGCCGCCCCGAGAAACGGCCCCAGGTACGGAATGATATTGGTGACGGCGATCACCATCCCGAGAATTAACGCATACTGCAGGCCGATGATCCAATATCCGATAAAGCATGCCGTTCCGACAAAGAGACAAATCAGCAGCTGGCCTTGGAAATAGGCGGCCAATGTGACATATAAGTCGTTAAATATTTTCCGACCTTCCGCCCGGTAGGAAGAAGGCAGGATTTTGACTGCCAAGAGCGGAAACCGCCGGCCGTCCTTCAGCATATAAAACAAAATGAACGGAACGGTGATCACGACAAGCGTGATATTCGTAACGACGCCGAACACGGCCGACAGGCTTGCCGTAATATTTTGCGGAAGGCTTTGTAAAAACCCCGTCAGAGACTGCTGGATTTTGTCTATCGACACATAATCCTGCGTCATCATCCACGTAAACCATTTGGAATGGGATAATTGCGCCGTCAAGACTTGAATCTGATGAATGTAATCAGGGAAATTGTTAATCAGCCCCGTGACCTGAGAAGCCACAATCGGCCCGATGGCGGTGAACATAAAGGCAATCAGGCCTATGAAAACGAGATAAATGAGCAGGATTGCCAATGTCCGGGGGATTTTTTTCTCAAGCAGGCGCACGATCGGATTAAAAATGAAAAACAAAATGCCCGAGATCAAAATCGGAAAAAACAGAGTGGTGATAAAACCGAAAAACGGCTGAAAAATAAACGAGACTTTCGTTGATACGTAAATAATGAGCAAAACGAGCAAAATTTGCAGCGTCCAAAAATGGACCTTTGATTTCAACAAGCGATTTCCTCCTATTGTCATGCGAACTTGTACTGTGATTGTACCAAAAAAAGCCGCCGTGCATCTATGTATCTCAAAAAAGAAGACGCACCGGGGTTCTATAGTGCCGCCTCCGGTTTGCGCCTTTTCGGGCTGTTACACGCGTTCGGTATAATCAGGCATGACGGAAACCACATGGCGGTTTCTGATATAAAATACACGGTCATGCGTCTCTTCAATGGCGATGTGATCCGGAGTGGCATCAATCAGCCGTCCTCTGACAATGCGTCTGACGGTTTGAATGATAAACCTTGAGCCGATAAGCTTATGGATGGTCTGATAAACGTAAGGATCCACTAACGAGACGATTTGCGGGCTTCCTTGATGGGCCATTTTCGCTGATCCCCTTTACTATGTTTTCCTTCAGCATATGCAGCGGACAAAGGCTTTGACACAGTACGTCTATCGGAGCGGAAAAGGTGTTAGTGAGCATGCGGAGTTATGTAAGCGGAAAAGGCCGCATGAGTGGCCTAGACTGAGCTTCTTATGGGATATTGGGCTCGGTCAATTAACTGATCAAGCTTTTGGATTTGTTTGAGCGCGGCCGTGTGATCCATTTGGCGGTAATGGTGATGTCCGCCGGGTTCTTCATCGAGTTCATCCGCTTGTTTCACGATTTGCTGGAGCGTATTCTTGTCCAGTTCGCCTTCAGGCAGATAGGAATCGGTGTGAAGCAGAATCGCCAGCGCAATGTCCTTCGCCGCTTTCGGTTCTTCACCGAGCCGGATGAGCAGCTTATGCGCCCGTTCCGCGCCTTTAATGGCATGGATATCGTTTCTTCTGTACTTTTCATAATCCCATTTGCCGTCTGTGTACCATTCATAATGGCCGACGTCATGCAGTAATGCCGCTTTCGCCGCCAGATCCGGGCTGACACCTGCTTTTACGGCTAGACGGTATGCATGAAACGCGCAGGCGATCGCATGGGCGACACCGGAACGCTGTAAATACTTTTGTGCGATTGGATGGGTGAAGACATCCATTAACGTTACATTTCTCATGGAAACCCCTCCTTCATATATTTTTAGAATCCTAACATAAATCGAGAAGAAACTCAATTCATCTGATACATTTCTTATACCCCTTATATGTTGTTTCATTCATCATATGCCGCCGAAGCCCGAAGTGATTGTACAAACAAAAAAAGAGCAGCGTGAAAGCTGCTCTACAAAAATTCTTTGATATCGTATATCCGTCCGTTTTCCGGCTCGCCCGCGATCAGTGAGTGAATGACGCCGGCGATGTATTCAGGACTTCTGAGGTTTTTCGTTTCTTTCAGATTGCGGAACCGTTCGATGTCATGGAAATCTTCTTTTGACGAAGAACGGATGACAGCCTGCATGTCTGTATCCATCACTCCCGGCGAGAATGAGATCATGCGGACCGGCAGCTCTTCATCTTCCTGTTCAAACCCGAATGTTCTCGTAAACATATCAAGCCCCGCTTTTGAGCTGCAATACGCGCTCCAGCCTTTATAAGGATTTTTCGCCGCGCCCGATGTGATGTTGACAATTGTTTTGCTGCCGCTGAACGCTTCGAAACGCTTTGTGAACATTTGGCTGAGCAAAACGGGCGCCGTCAGATTAAGGGTGTAATGGCGGTTCAATTCTTCGGCGGAAGCCTCTTTCGCCCGCTTGATCGGTTCCACCATTCCGGCATTGTTGATCAGTGTGACGGCGGAGTACCCCTTCTCCTCTGCTTGATCAAGAATCGCCTTCATCTGCCGCCCGGTATCTGCGAGATCGGTTAAATCAACACTGTATTCTGTCAGCCCCTCGCGCTTTTCCCCGCTTATCGTTCTTGAAAGCGCGGCGACTTCGGCTCCTTCTTGAAGCGCCTGTTCCGTAAGCGCCCGGCCCAAGCCTTTTGACGCGCCTGTTATAAGAAAAAACTGCATGAAACTCCTCCTTTTTTTCTTATTTTACGGGCTGTCTTCCCGCAAACACAAGCGATCCGTTTACCGCTTTGCCTTTTCCTGCGCCGTGACTTTCGGGATCAGATAGATCATTGCCGCAATCCCGAGGAGGATCAAGACGGCATAAATAGCAGGAAGCAGATAAGAAGTCTTTTTCTCTTCCGTTTCCATATCTGCTATAGAGTGTTACCGGTAAATCATTATCTTTCAGTCTGAAAACCAAGATGGTAAGATCAAGATATGAAGCTATGAAAAAGTAGGGATACAGATGACCAATCCAAAGGATCCATTTAAGTACAGTTTCGACAGACTTGAAGATGTTGCCGACCATATCAGTGAAGTTCTTCAATGCCCCATTACAATAGAAGACGTTAATCATAAACTGCTTGCATACAGCACGCACAGCGATTGTACAGATCCGGCCCGGACGTCGACGATTATCGGGCGGAGGGTGCCGGAAAAAGTCATCAACAAACTGTGGAAAGACGGAACCATTCCGGCCCTTTTAAAAACGGACCAGCCGATTAAAGTGAAAGAAATTGACGAGGTGGGCCTAAGCAACCGCGTGGCGATTTCCATCTGGAAAAACAGCCAGGTTCTCGGATTTATTTGGGCGCTTGAGATCAAAAAAAGCTCAATGACGAAGATCTGAAGACACTTCAGCTGGCCGCCAAAGCGGTGCGGAACAAGCTTTTGCACCTGCAGATCCGCAAAACGAAAATCGAAGAGCGGGGCCAGGAGTTTTTTTGGAAAATGCTGACAGGCCATATTTATCAGGAAGCCGAGATGGCCGAAGGGTTTCATAAGCTCGGAATGGCGCTGCCGTCCGTGTTCAGTGTCATGATCATCCGTTTACATGATGAGCTGACTGAAAAGACGGAACAGCAGCTGCAATATTTGCAGGAAACGACACAGCAGATTCATGTCATGCTGGCGACTGTTGATTCAAATGAATTAATCTTATTAGCCGCACCGAAAACCGATCAGCCTTTTAAAGATTTAAAACACTTCGCTCTTCATATTCAAAAACAGCTGAAGGAACGATATAAAATTGAGGATGCGTCGATTGCGATCGGCGGTATTTACGAATCGATTTCTTACGTTTACCGATCCTATCAGGAAGCGCTTTCCGTATTAAAAGCGAAAGAGCGGTTTGTGAGAGAAACCAAACACCTTTTCAGCTTTTCTGAACTCGGCATTTATCAGTACCTTGATGTGTTGGATGAAAAACGCAAGCACAGCGGCTATATGAACTATTCCCTGTCAAAGCTTGAGCAGTATGACAGGGAGCACCAAGCCGATATGGTAAAAACGCTCGAACATTTTATTGATGCCGACAGCAACGTCAACACCGCCGCCAAAGCGCTTAACATCCATGTCAATACATTGAATTACAGGCTGAAAAGAATCAGCCAGATCGCAGAAATCGACTTAAAAAATGTGAATGAGAAGTTTACGATTTACCTGGATATCAAACTTCGCAGCATGGGTTCGTGAAATTTCACAAATCCGTGTTTTTTTATTTTCTGTTTCAAACAAAGAATTTTCGCAAAAATCGCGCTACACTTGAAGCATCACACAAACATTGGGGGAAACAGACATGATTATCGGGGTTCCAAAAGAAATCAAAAACAATGAAAATCGAGTGGCATTAACACCTGGAGGCGTTTCACAGCTTATCGGAAACGGCCATCGGGTTCTTGTGGAATCCGGAGCCGGACTCGGAAGCGGCTTTACAAATGAAGATTATGTATCAGCAGGGGCGGAAATTCTGGAGGACAGAAAGCAAGTATGGGATGCGGAAATGGTCATGAAGGTAAAAGAACCGCTGGCTGAAGAGTATGCGTATTTCCGTCAAGGTCTGGTCTTGTTCACTTACCTTCATTTAGCCGCAGAGCCGGAATTAGCTAAAGCGCTTACAGAAAAAGGCGTGACAGCTATCGCGTACGAAACGGTAACGGACGGACGTTCCCTTCCGCTGCTTACGCCGATGTCCGAAGTGGCCGGCAGAATGGCCGCGCAGATCGGGGCACAGTTTCTTGAAAAACCAAAGGGCGGAAAAGGAATTTTATTAGCCGGCGTACCGGGTGTATCCCGCGGAAAAGTCACGATCATCGGAGGGGGCGGCGTCGGAACAAATGCCGCGAAAATGGCTGTCGGACTCGGTGCCGATGTGACAATGATCGATTTGAACGCAGACCGCCTGCGTCAGCTTGATGATATTTTCGGGCATCAGATTAAAACATTGATGTCAAACCCTGTAAATATTGCAGATTCCGTCGCGGAAGCGGATCTTCTGATCTGCGCCGTGCTCATCCCGGGAGCCAAAGCGCCGACTCTCGTTACGGAAGAAATGGTTAAACAAATGAAACCGGGTTCCGTCATTGTTGATGTTGCCATCGATCAGGGCGGCATTGTGGAAACCGTCGATCATATTACAACCCACGATAATCCGACTTACGAAAAACACGGCGTCGTTCACTACGCTGTCGCCAATATGCCGGGCGCCGTACCGCGTACGTCTACGCTCGCATTAACGAATGTAACCGTTCCTTACGCGCTGCAAATCGCCAATAAAGGCGCGGCACAAGCCATTGCAGACAGCCCTGCGCTTAAAGCGGGCTTAAATACGGCTAACGGACATGTCACGTATGAAGCGGTAGCCAAAGACTTAGGCTATGACTATGTGCCTGCTGAAAAAGCAATGCAAGGTTCGGCTGCAAAAGCTTAATAGATATGAAGAGGACAGCCTGATCAGCGGGCTGTCCTTTTTGCTTTCTCATAAAAGGAAAAACGGCCCCCTGTCTCGAATATCAATTCATATCCCGGAAGAAAAGGAGGATTCATATGGCTGTTCAGCACTATGGTGTATTAAAAGGCACTGTGTTAGATATGAAAAGGGAAACAGATGATGATTCTCCGCATTTTCAAGTCGAGGTGCTAGGCGAGCCTGATACGCGCTATCGCTGTGCGATCAATGTCATGTCAAGTTCAAAAGAATCAGAGGTTCTGTATGCGGCACGCGATCATTTTGACGCAAGCGCGATCACCCTGCTGCCGAACATTCCGTATGGATATACCCCAATTGATGAAACCAGCCGTGAGCTGGCGCTGGATTATGTCCGCGGCGGATTGTTTGATCCCCGGAACATGGTGCCCCTCCCGCATGAAGTCACCGGTCCGGATAATGACTTAAATGACTTTATTGAGACGTACATGCAAAAAGCCAAATCAGAAAAAGCCACCGTCTATATTTACGGCTCTAAATTCGGGCCGGAGCCGGGCGCTGATAAGATTTTCGGTTTCAAGCCGACAAACGGCATGCATAATATTCATATGAATCAGGGAAACCCAATTGATACACGCTGGAAGAAGGATAACGGAACGTGGCACGACGGCGGTATTTTAATCCAGTTTGCAGACCAGTGGGCCGCGGTCTTTTTGGCTTTTCTGTCTCAGTCATGGTGCACGGATGAAGAAGGCCACCCTTATACATTTTGTGATCATACACAGCTTAACGGCTGATGTCCGCATAAAAAGCCTGCCGAGATAACGGCAGGCTTTTCTTATTACATTTTAGCGGCTTCGGCCCGCTTCAGGCTTTCCGGCCTCATATCACGCCAGTTTGTTTCAATATATTCGAGACAAACGGGGCGGGTTTCATTCGTCAGGCGGGTTTCCCAGCCGTCCGGCACATCCAGATAGGCCGGCCACAGTGAGTACTGGCCTTCAGCATTGACGAGCACATGGTATGAACCGTCTTCCCGTTCAAATGGATTTGTCATATCATCTCTTTCCTTTCTTTACCGGACTGTACGCCGTCCGTTTAATTTCTCTGCCAGAATCGCCCCGATGTCGGCAAGCGGGCCCGGCTGGCACATATCTTTATGGCGGCAGTCTAGGTCATACCGCTCGATTTTCCCCGTAATATACGGTTTCCAAGTATCCGGCTCAATCGGGTCAAACCACTCCGGAATAATCGTGGATCTGAAGAACAGCACATCTCCGTGGAACGGCTTCGGCTTGTATGTTCCTAACAGCCCGACAGAATTAACGTACGTGTCTTTCAGATTCATCATCACTGACTCGTCCAGGCTGGCTAATGCGCTCCCCTCACGGCGGAGAATGGTCAGCGCGGTGTCAAAATCAAGCGGCTGATCCCCGAGGCTGTCCGGGTCGTACCCTCCCAGGGCAAGCAGCGCAATGACGGCTTCCTCGTCATCAGGCGCATTTTTTATCGGCAGAAAATGATTCGGATACGCGTCAAGCATCACCAAAAGCGAAACCTCTTCGCCCCGGCTCTGTAATTGTGTCGCCATGGCCTGAATGACATTCCCTCCGAGAGACCAGCCGAGCAGACGGTACGGCCCTTTCGGCTGCACGGTGCGGATTTTTTCAATATAATCCGCCGCCATGTCATCTAAGCTTTGCGGAAGCGGTTCTTTTTTTCCGATGCCTCTCGCCTGTAAGCCGTATATCGGATAATCAGCCTCTAAAGAAGACATCAGCCCGGCATAACACCAGCTGAGACCGCCGGCCGGATGGACACAGAACAACGGTGTTTCTTCTCCTGCCGTTCTGAGCGGAAGAAGAACATCAAGCGCGCTTGTGCCCGTTCCTGACTCAAGTCTTTCAGCAAGGCTTGCCACCGTAGGAGCTTCAAATAATGTTCCGATACTGAGCTCGGCTCCCATCGCTTCCCGAATACGGCTCATTAAATGAACCGCAAGCAAAGAATGGCCGCCTAAATCAAAAAATCTGTCATCAATACCGACACGCGGCAGATGAAGCACCTCTGCAAACAGCTCACACAGCATTTCTTCCTGCGGCGTTCTCGGTCCCCGGCCGGTGACCTCCGTTTGGAAGTCAGGCGCAGGGAGCGCTTTTCGGTCAAGCTTTCCATTCGGTGTCAGCGGCAGTTCATTCATTTGGACAAAAGCTGACGGAATCATGTAATCCGGCAGGCTTTCTTCGGCAAACCGGCGCACGTCCCCAGTGTCCAAGGTGCTGCCGGCAGATCGGACAAGGTAGGCGGCCAGCCGTTTATCTCCCGGCCGGTCTTCACGGACGACTGCGGCGGCATCCTCGACATCCGGATGTTTGACGAGAACCGCTTCGATTTCTCCCAATTCAATCCGGAAGCCGCGGATTTTAATCTGGTGGTCCGCCCTGCCCATATAATCAAGAGAACCGTCCGTCCGCAGACGGGCTAAATCCCCCGTCCGGTACATTCTCGTTCCCGGCGGGCCGTACGGATCAGCCACAAAGCGTTCGGCGGTCAGACTTTGCCGCCCTAAGTAGCCTCGCGCTACGCCCCCTCCGGCAACATACATTTCGCCCGTGATGCCCGGAGGCACAGGCTCCAGCCGGTCATCAAGCACATATACGTTCAGATCAGGAATGCCGCAGCCGATGAGGCTGTTTGCTCTCAGTTCGGCAATGTTTTTGTCTAATTCAAGGTAACTGACGTGCACCGTCGTTTCCGTAATGCCGTACATGTTCACAAGCACCGGCTGATTGTCCGCGTGGCGGCTGTACCAATCCTCAAGCCGGCTCAGCTCAAGCGCCTCGCCGCCGAAGATGATATATCTGAGTGCGAGCTGACGCCCCAGCTCTTTGTGTTCTTTTTCCGCATGCATCAGCTGGTAAAACGCTGACGGCGTTTGGTTAAGTACGGTCACTCGCTCTTTCACGAGGAGATGCAGAAACGCTTCCGGCGATCTGCTGATGTCATGCGGCACGACGACGAGACGTCCGCCGTGAAGCAGCGGCCCCCATATTTCCCAGACAGAGAAATCGAAAGCGTAGGAGTGAAACATCGTCCACACATCATCAGAATTAAAGTGATACCAATGCCGCGTCGACTCAAACAGCCGGATAACATTGCTGTGCGGAATGATGACACCTTTCGGCACACCTGTTGATCCCGACGTGTAAATGACATAGGCCGGGTGAAGCGGTGACAGCGGACGAATCCGGTCGGCATTCTCAGGGTTCGTGACGGCATATTGCCGAAGTGTTTCCTTATTCTGCGGATCATCCAGGATGAAGGCCAGCATGCCGTTTTCGCCAGAGAGCTTACTTGCGCCTTCACGATTGGTGAGCATAAATACAGGCTTGGCATCATGTAACATAAAAGCGATGCGGTCCGCGGGATAATCAGGATCAAGCGGCAAATATGCTGCCCCCGTCTTCAGGACGGCTAACAGCCCGACAATCATATCTAAAGAACGCGGCAGCGCCAGTGCGACAAACTGCTCCGGGCCGACGCCGCGGGCAATCATCATGTGCGCGAGCTGATTGGCTCTTTCATTCAGCTCTTGATAAGTGAGTCCGCTCTCTTCAAATACTGCCGCCGTTTCATCCGATTTTGCGGCGGCCTGTATTTCAAACAGTTCAGGCAGTGTCTGCCGAGGCTGAATATGCTGTTTTGCCTGTTTAACCGGCAAAAGCTTCCGGCGCTCTTCATCAGAAAGAATGGTTAAGCTTCCGATCGGTTTATCCGGATGTGATGCGGCATCTTCGAGCAAAAGAAGCAGGCGTCCGGCAAGTGCTTCAGCCGTTTCTTTTCTGAATAAGTCCGTACTGAACTCCAGCAGGCCTTCAATACCGGCAGGCGTGCCGTCGTCATGGCGCTGTTCAGCCAATTCCAGCGTCAAATCAAATTTGGACGATCCGACACTGCTGATTTGCAGGCTTGTTTCCATATCAGGAAGACTGAGTACAGGGTCAGGCGTATTTTGGAATGCGAGCATCACTTGGAACAGCGGATGTCTTGACCGGGAGCGAACCGGATTCAATTCTTCCACGAGACGTTCAAACGGCACGTCCTGATGTTCATATGCTGCGAGATTCATTTCCCTGACCCTTTCAAGAAGCTCACAAAAGCTCGGATCGCCAGAGGTATCGGTTCTCAGTACGAGTGTATTAATGAACATACCCACAAGGTCTCCTAATGCGTCATCACTGCGGCCGGCTATCGGACTGCCGATCGGAATATCGGTTCCCGCCCCGAGCCGGGTCAGCAGTGCGGAAAGCCCTGATTGAAGCACCATAAACAGGCTTACGCGCTGATTTCTGGCAAGTGAGAGAAGACGGGCATGAAGCTCTTGGCCGATGTTGACCGGAATGACGCCGCCCCTGTAGCTTGATTCAGCGGGACGCGGAAAATCAGACGGCAGCTCCAGCTGATCCGGTACATTTTCAAGCGTTTTCTTCCAGAAATCCAGCTGGCGCGCAATTAAGCTCTCAGAATCAGACGCGCTGCCTAAAAGCTGCTGCTGCCAAAGCGCATAATCAGCATATTGAACCGCCAGCGGCGCCCATTCTGCTTTTTCACCTGTTTGCCGGGCGATATAGGCTATGGATAAGTCACGCATGAGCGGATTCAAGGACCAGCCGTCGCCTGCGATGTGATGCAGGAGAACCATCAGCGTATATTCGCCGTCACCAAGATCAAACAGTTCAGCCCGGACGGCCGGCTCTTTAGCGAGATCAAACCGGTATCGTGCCGCAGCGGCAAGCATGTCTTGGAGCTCGTTTTTGTCTGCTTGTGTCACTGTAAACACAGGGCGGGCTTCTTCAGCAGGTAAAATGAGCTGATGAGATGATCCCTTATTTTCCGGAAAAACGGTGCGCAGGCTTTCATGACGGCTGACAACATCGTAAAAGGCGTGTTTCAGCGCTGATTGGTCAAGCTTGCCTGACATGCGGACAATCACCGGAATGTTGTAAGTCGGGCTCGGCCCTTCAAGACAGTAGAGAAACCAAAGACGCAGCTGCGCAAATGACAGCGGGATGTGCTCCGGCCGGTCAAACGGCTTGAGCTTAGGCCGCGCACTCTTTGCGGTGTCAAGCTGTGCGGCGAGCCCGGCAACGGTCGGCGTATCAAACAGACGGCCGATGCCAAGCTCTGCGCCCATCGTCTCCCGAACCCGGCTCATCAGGCGTCCGGCTAAGAGCGAATGTCCGCCCAATTCAAAGAACCCGTCATCAATTCCGACCCGCGCGAGACCGAGAACTTCGGCAAACAGATCGCATAATATTTCTTCCTGCGGCGTCCGCGGCCCTCTGTCAGACAGGACAGCGGAAAAATCAGGTGCAGGCAGAGCGCTGCGATCGAGCTTCTTATTCGGCGTCAGCGGCAATTCTTTCAGCTGTACAAACGCGCCCGGCACCATATAATCCGGCAGACTTTCGCCTATATATTCACGAAGTCCGCCGATATCAAGGGGCTGATCCGCGACAGCATAAGCCGCCAGCCGCTTATCTCCCGGCTGGTCTTCACGGACAATGACGGCGGCCTGCGAAATACCCGGGTATTTCGACAGCACTGACTCAATTTCGCCTAATTCTATCCGGAACCCGCGGATTTTAATTTGGTGATCGGCTCTGCTGATATAATCAAGCGAGCCGTCCTCACGCCAGCGCACGAGATCTCCCGTCCGGTACATCCTCGCGCCCGCGGGCCCGTACGGATCGGCAATAAATCTTTCAGCTGTTAAATCAGGACGGTTATAATAACCTCTGGCAAGCCCCTCGCCCGCTATATAAAGCTCGCCCGCAATTCCCGGCGGGACTGGCTGCAATGCGGCGTCCAGCACGTATACCCGCGTGTTCCAAATCGGCTTTCCGATCGGAGGCGCCCCTGTATGGTCTTTTGCAAGCGGCTGTGCGGCCGACCAGATTGTTGTTTCAGTCGGCCCGTACAGATTCGTCACCGTACAGCCTGATTCAAGCAGAGCATGCATAAGCGCGTTCGGAAGCGCCTCACCTCCGACAAGCACCTGCAGCGCCCGGAGGGAATCCGGTTCATTGGTGACTAATGAATGCCACAATGTCGGCGTTGCCTGCATGATTGAAATACCGTATGAGTGAATCATGTTCGCAAGCGCCCGCGGTTCCTGAATCGTCTCTTTACGTGCGATGACGCACCCCGCCCCGCTGATGAGCGGAAGGAAGAGCTCAAGTCCGGAAATATCAAACGCCGCAGTCGTAACGGCAAGCAGGCGGTCTTGTGCGCCGAGCGGGAACATTTCCCTCATGGATAAGAGGAAATTGCTTACGCTTTTTAATGTCACGACTACGCCTTTCGGTTTGCCCGTTGAACCCGATGTATAGATGATATAAGCGGGGTGCAAAGGCGAACATTCCGCCTGAGCGGGACAGTCAGCATTTTGAGCGGCAACGGTTTTTACCGTATCGGGGTCATCGAGAATGATCCTTTTTGCATCACTGTCTTCCGGCATGCGGCCGGATAATTCCATCGTTGTAATCAGGCATGCAGGCTGTGCATCTTTGAGCATGTATGTGATCCGCTCAGAAGGAAAATCAGGATCAAGCGGCAGGTATGCGGCTCCCGTTTTCAAAACGGCCAGCATGCTCACGGCCAACTCCTGTGACCGCGGAAGCAGCAAAGCGGCAAATTGTTCCGGTCCGAGCCCCTTTTCCTTTAGCATGCCGGCAAGCTGGTTCGCGCGCTTGTTCAATTCGGCATAGCTGAGCTCTTCGTTTTCGGTGATGATTGCCGGCCGGTCCGGTGTTTTTACGGCCTGTTCGTAAAACAGCTCCGGCAGACTTTTCTGCTTCTCGGCCTTGCGCGTGTCATTCCAGCTTTCCAGTACGCGGAGACGTTCACTTTCAGGCAGAAGGTTGAGTGTGCCGATTTTTTGTGTCTGGTCTTTCACAGCGGATTCCAACAGAAGCAGGAATCGTTTTTGATGGTTTTCAATATCTTCGGCGCTGTACACTTCCGGATTCGCATCAAAGTCCACACGCATTCCGCTTCCGTCCGCTCTGTCGTAAACGTTAATTGACAAATCATCAACGGGCCCGGCTGATAAGTTATGAACGGCGCCTGGCGCTCCGGCGAAATCAAGCGCGTAGTCAAACGGCATCACATTGACTTGCGGGCCGAACAGCCTGCGATTTTCTCCGAGCAATTTAAGGTCGCGGCGCATATCTTCATGGCGGTATTTCTGATGGCGCCGGATGTTTCGGATTTCTTTTGCCACTTGGCTGACGGCCTCATGAAAATTCATATCCGGGCGGAGAGAAAGCCGTAAAGGCAGAAGATTCATGACCATACTCGGAATATTCAGTGAAATCGATCCGATCCGCCCCATCATCGGTAAGCCGAGCACGATATCCCCCGCGTTTGTCATCCGGTGGACATATACCGCCGCTGCGGCCGTGACGGCTTCATGCCAGTTCGGAATCGCTTTTACATGCTGTAAAGCCGTTTCAGAGAGATAAGCCGTGCTCCTGTGAAAGCTTGTTGACGTTCGCGGCGCTCTTTCCGCCAAACTGACGACATCAGGTTCATCTGCAAATTTCTCCATCCAAAATTCCCGATCTTTCAGGAATTGATCAGACGCGCGGTATTCTTGTTCTTCTTTTACCAGCTCCTCCAAAGAGCCGAAGGAGCGCCCGTTATCCGGACGTCCCTCCCGTATTGCGGTGTACACTTGCGCCGTACGCCGTGCCAGCAGTGAAAAACCGTAGCCGTCTATCGCAATGTGGTGAATGCGCTGATACCAGAAAAAGCGTTCCGGTCCCGCCTGAAATAAAATGTCGCGGAACAAAGGCCCGGCCGCCATATCAACGGGCTCAGCCAAATCTGTCTGCATGAGTCTGAGTGCGGCCTGCTTCGGATCAGCTTCTGAACCCACATCTATGACATCGATCGCAGCCTCAAATGGAGGATTGATGATCTGCTTCGGCCCGTCTGCTCCCTCTTCGAAGCGGGCGTGTAATGACGCGGCTTCCGTCAGCACGCGTTCGAGAGCGGTTTTAAATATGTTCACATCGATCGCGCCGTTTATCTCAACGTACTCGCCTGTATTGTAAATCGGATTATCAGGATCAAGCTGCTGCGCAAACCAGATACCGGCCTGTGCGCCTGTCAGAGGCAGCTGTTGTGTATCATGCATTCTATTCTCTCCCTTTATAAATAATCTGCGTTCGGCAAGACTTTTTGAGATCGGGAAGAAAGAAGTCTCCACCACTCTTCCAGCGTCGGGTTCTCCGCCAGTTCCACAAACGTCACTTCAGCTCCGTCACGGCGCCATTGTTCGACAAGGCTCATGATTCTGACGGAGTCAAGGCCTCTGTCCAGCAGGTCTTCATGATCCGGAATATCAGACGGTGATTCTTGAAGAATCGCCGCAATTTGTTCCCGCACCCGGTCTTTTGTCAATACGGCGGAAGTCTTCCCTTCTCCTTCAGAAACCGGCGCGCCGCCCAGCAGCTCCAGCACTTCGTTTGTCAAAGCCGTGTAAGCGCAGCGCTGAGACGCATATTCGATGGCCAACTTATGTTTTTCTGAAGAAAAATCAGCAACGGCGTCTCCGATAAAGAAGCTTTGGATATCATCCATAAATGCTTCACAGGCTGTGACGAGACAGCCGATGTGTGCATAAATTCCCGTAATCATGAGCTGGTCTCTGCCGCTTTCACGCATGATGTCAAGGAGATTCGTCCGTTTAAACGCGCTGTATCTCCACTTTGTGAGGACTATGTCCTGATCATCCGGGGCAAGCTCCGGAATGACCTTTTCTTCATAAGGCCCGCTTTTCAGCCCCGGCCCCCAAAAATCCGTCAGCAGCGCGCGGTCCGCCGGGTCTTGGCTGCCCGGCTGCGCGGTATACACCACCGGAATGCCGAGTGCTTTGCATTGCTCTTTTATTTTCTTGATATTCTGAGCCGCCTCCGTGATCGGAGCCTCACCTTTCGCAAAAGCATCGACGAAATAATTCTGCATGTCATGGATCAGAAGCACCGCGCGTTTCGGATTCAGCGTCCATGATACTTTATTTTCAGGCATATCTGACGCTGTCGGCAGCGCATATGCGGGAATAGACGGTATAGCCAATGTAAACACTTCCTTTTTTTAAGATTGTTTGATTTCAGCCGGCTTTACTTTTTGGGCGATCGTTTCGCGAAGATCCTTTTTACTGACCTTGCCGACGCCGGTTTTCGGGAAAGAAGCGATAAATTCAATCCGGTCGGGGATTTTATATGCCGCCAGCCCGCGCTCCCGTAAAAACGCTTTCAGCTCTCCCGGTTTCGGCGCTTCTCCTTTCGGAATGACGAACACACAGGACCGCTCTCCGAGAAAATCATCCGGCATTGAAACCATGGCCGCATCATGAACGGCAGGGTGCGCAAGAAGGTGATTTTCCACCTCCTCAGCGGCTATTTTTTCACCGCCCCGATTGATTTGATCTTTCGCACGTCCTTCGACGATGATATAGCCGTCCGCCGTCAGTTTGACGATATCGCCGGTCTGATAAAATCCGTCGGCTGTGAATGATCTTTCATTATGTTCAGGCGCTTTATAATATCCGCGAATCGTGTAAGGGCCGCGTGTAAACAAATGTCCCGCTTCCCCGGGGGCGACATCCCGCCCGTCATCGTCTAAAACCCTGACCTCATCAAAAGGTGACATCGGTCTGCCTTGCGTATTGACAATGATCTCTTCAGGATCATCCAGTCTCGTATAATTCACCAATCCTTCCGCCATTCCGAAAACCTGCTGAAGGGTGCATCCGAAAGCGCTCTTTACGCGGCGGGCCGCCTCAGCACTGAATTTGGCGCCTCCCACCTGCAGCACTTGAAGACTTGATAAATCATCACTTCGCGAACCGGATGCGTCCATCCACACCATCGCAAGCGGCGGGACGAGCGCTGTAATCGTGACACGTTCTTTTTCAATTAACGGGAAACAGTCATCCGGACTCGGCGTCGGTGACAGAACAACCCGGCCTCCGGCATATAAAGTTCCCAGCACACCGGGCGAGCTGAGCGGATAATTATGCGCTGTCGGCAGAGCGGCCAAATAAACGCTGTGATGATCCAAGCCGCATATTTCCGCGCTGAGGCGCAAACTGTATATGTAATCGTCGTGTGTTCGCGGAATCAGCTTGGACAGCCCCGTACTGCCTCCTGAAAGCTGTAAAAAGGCGACTTCCGCCGGGCTTACCTCTTCCAGCTGAACAGGCTCTCTATGCAGGCTGCTCAGTTCCTGAAACTCTTCAGTTTCGCCGGCCACAATGACATGCGCCAAATCCGGAAGTTTGTCTTTCACCTGTCTGGCCAGCGCCCTGTAATCAAAACCTGAATGCGTATCAGGAATGATGTATGCTTTCGCCTCTGCAAACTCGCAGAAATACGTAATCTCACTGCTTCTATGAGAAGGCAGCGCGAAAACGGGCAGTGCTCCGAGGCGGAACAGCGCGAAAATCACTTCAAAAAACTCAGCGATATTCGGCAGCTGCACGACAACGCGGTCTTCCTTTTGAATTCCGAGCTTATGCAGCCCCGCCGCTAAACGATCGGCCCTTTCATCTAATTCTTTGTAGGTCCAATGTACATCTTTACACGTCACGGCAGTTTGATTTCCGTATAAAGCCGCACGCTCTTTCAGCATTCCTCCGAACGTCTCACCCTTCCAGCAGCCGTCTTTTCGGTATTTGTCAGCCCATTCTTCCGGCCATGGCGTAAATCCAGTCAGCACGATCCGTTCCCTCCTTTTTTACAACTCATCTTGGTAAAGCCCCATCGCCCGGAGCATAGTGCGGAATTTCGCCGATGTCTCGTCCAATTCATCCTGCGGCTTTGATCCGGCGACAATCCCGGCACCCGCAAAGAGCCGGAGAGACCTTGTTTCCGCTTCGGCGCAGCGGAGTGCGATAATCCATTCTCCGTCGCCTTCAGCATCACACCAGCCCGCCATTCCCGTATAGAAATTGCGGTCAAACGGTTCAATATCCTGAATCGCTTCTCTCGCCGCATCCGTCGGTGTTCCGCATACCGCGGGCGTCGGATGCAGGGCGATGGCCAGCTCAAGTGATGTCGTTGACGGATCACGCAGCTCGCCCTTTACCTCGGTGGACAGGTGCCACATCGCCTCAGTTTTAATGAGTGACGGTTTTTCCGGCACATCAAGCACACGGCAGAACGGTTTTAGGGCGGCGGCCACGGCGGCCACGACTACGGCATGTTCATGCAGATCTTTTGCTGATTGCAGCAGTTCTTCCGCTCTTCTCTTATCCTCGGCGGGATCTGTGCTGCGAGGTCTGGAACCTGCCAGCGGATTGGACAGAATCGATGTTCCGTTTTTGGACAGCAGCAGTTCAGGACTTGCGCCGAAAAGCGTTTTTCTTGTTTCTGACGTTCCCGTCACATCGGCAGCGAATGTATAGCCGCGCGGGTTGTGCTGCGCCAAATGCTTGACGGCCTGAGGAATGTCGATATCCTTTTCAGCGGTCAGATGAAGTGTCCTTGACAGCACGATTTTGCTGAGCGGGCCGTCCGTAATGTTGAATACGCCTTGTTCCACACCGCTCATAAAGCCCTCAGGCTCCGGAACAGGGCGGATGTCATATGTATTGGATTGCGGCTTTTCTGCGGAAGATTCCGCAAACGAAAGCGGGCCTGCCGTATGGACATTCTTCGGTACAAAAAGCCGGGAAGCTTTTCTGCCGTCAAAAGGAATGGCGCCGGCCGCAATCGGATGTTTGATGCCGGCTTGCTTTGCCTCAAGAAGCGTCTGTCTCACACGTTCAGGCAGTGAGTCCAGCTGATTCTCCGCGTCTGCATCCGGCACTTTTGCAAACACACCTTCTGCAAGGAGCGTACTTTTCGGGGAAGCTAAAAAGAACGCCCCGGGCTTGTAAGCGTCCAGCACCTCTTTTGCAGACACTTCCGTCAATACATGTTGATTTGTCATGATTATCCCTCCTTCTCGTTACATCAAACGCCTAAAGTAGCGCCGCCATCCACGCATAAATCATGCATCGTGATATGGCTTGCCTGTTCAGAGGCCAGAAACAAAACGGCATTTGCAATATCAGAAGGCTTTGCCAGCTTTTGAAGCGGAATTCCCGTTTTATATGTATCAAGCGAACCTCTGATAACGTCCTGTGCTCCGTTTTCATCCCGCCACAGCGCACGCTGCATGTCGGTTTCCGTTGAACCGGGAGATACGATGTTGCAGCGGATATGATAGGCCGCAAGCTCCAGTCCGAGGCATTTCGTAAACATGGCGGCAGCCGCTTTTGACGCCGCATAAGCCGCCATGGAAGCACGCGGAACGCCGGCTGCATTCGAACCGACCGTAACGATGGCGCCTTTTTGACGCTCCATCATGTACCGGCTGACAGCCCGCGATACATGAAATACGCCGGTCGTATTAACAGAAAATGTTTGATCCCAATCTTCATCACTGAGGGATTGCACCGGACCCGGCCGCAGCACGCCCGCAACGTTCGCCAATATTTCAATAGGCCCCATGTCACGTTCAACGGCAGCGATGATATCATTGACAGCCGCACTGTCAGATACATCTGCGGCAAACCCCTGCGCCTGCACGCCTTTTTGCCGAAGTCTGTCAGTTAGCCCGGGAAGCAGGTCTTCATTTGTATCTATAGCTGCCACATTTACGCCTTGTTCAGCAAGGGCAAGCGCTGTTGCTTCTCCGATGCCTTGAGCGGCGCCGGTGACAACGGCCGTTTTCCCTTTCATTCCCAATGCGTCCATATTATCATTCCCTTTCTATATTGATAATGATTATCATTATCAATTATGATTCAAGACAATCATATCCAAATCAAAACACGCAGTCAATTAGAAAATTAGAATCAGCCGCATTTAGTTCGAAGGGCCTGTTTTTTCTCATGCGGGAGAATACGGGGTATGCGGCCCTCCCGGATTCAGGCAGAAACGCAGGGCTCTGCTGATTAAAACGGGCAGGACAGAAATATGGCCCTCTCCTTCAAACTCGCTGTATTCAGCGCGGACTCCATCACCTTCAAATCCGGATAATAAAGAGTACAGCGCCTCTGCGTGCTCCGGGATTCTGCTTTTATGTGTTTTTCAATTTCTCCCGCAGCCAGCAATACGCTGACTTGAAGATTTTCCGCAGAGAGCCGGTCTGACAAACGTTCCGCGTTTTCCTGAATAAAACGCTTGTTCCAATGAATTGACGGACTTCCCGCAACATAGGTCTGGAACATGTCCGGCCTCGTCAAAAGCACTTGCAGCACAAAAAGACCGCCCAGCGAATGGCCGAAAATCGTCTGCCTGCCTCTGTCGATCGGATAATCCCGCTCCATCGCGGGCTTTACTTCTTCTTCTATAAACTCCAGAAACGCTTCCGCCCCTCCCTGTTCGGGCCATGCCGCGCCGTGCGGATGCACCGGCAGTTCTGATTCAGAAAGCGGCATCGTAAAATCACTGTGCCGTTCGGCGGAAAACGGCTGATCTGTCGGGTAGCCGATTCCGACAATCACCGCCGGCACAACGCCTGTTTTTTCAGGCCGTCGGCTTTGCACCCGCAAAGCTTCGGCCATTGTGCCGAACACGGAATTCGCATCGAGCAGGTATATGACAGGGAAGCCGGATGCAGGCGGTTCTTCCTGAGGTAAAGAGACAAAGATACGATACGTACGGCCTCCTTTTGAGCGCATTTCTCTTACTTCTGTGCCCGGAACCGCGTATCGGCCGGCCGGCGCGAAACCCCGCTTTATTTGTTTTCCGTCCATTATGTGTTCATCCCCTTTGTGGCAATTGCTTTATCTATCCTTATTGATAATGATTTTCAATATCAAAAGACACCTCAAATAATAGGTTTTTTGCCAAACAAAGTCAATGGATTTTTGATATAAAAAAGCACCTTATTTCAATAAGGTACCTAAGAACTATGTAGGGATAGGGGCTTAATCCCATGTAAAGCGCTCATTCTTCCATGGATCTCCCCTCATATGGTAGCCGTTTTTCTCCCAAAAGCCGGGGTGGTTTTCCTTTGTGAACTGAATGCCGCGCAGCCATTTTGCGCTTTTCCAGAAATAAAGATGGGGGAAAAACGCCTCTGAGCGGATAGCCGTGCTCTGGCGTTAACGGCTCGCCGTTATGCGCATATGCCAGCAGGGATGTTTCCCGCGTAAAATCAGAAAGCGGCAGGTTGGCCGTCCAGCCCTCTTCAGCGTGCAGAATGACGAATCCCGCTTCTTTGTGCACACCCGCTTTCTCAGCGATGTCTTTGGCGCGTATTCCCTGCCAGATATTATCAAGACGGGACCAGCCCGTGACGCAATGAATATCATTTTTCACTTCGGCTTCCGGAAAGGCTTTGATATCTTTAAAGCTTAACAGCATAGGACGGTCAACAAGCCCGTACACTTGCAGATTCCATTTTGACATATCTTCATAATAAGGAACATTTCCGGCGTGAAGCACGGGAAACTTCGTTGTGACATTTTGATTTGGCGGAATCCGTTCCGACTGTTTTGTTTGCTTCGTTTTCCCGAAAAACATATGGCTCCCTCCATTTAGTAAACCTTTATTAAATCTTTGTTGACAATCAATCACCCTTCGATTACGCTAATCTGGTACAAGTGTAAGGGGGAAAAACAAATGAAACAACGCAACCTTCGCGCGGGCGATATGGCGCTTATCGGCATGTTTGCCGCCCTGATGGCCGTCGGCGCCAACATTACATCAATGGCTCCTTTTTTGCAAGTTGCGGGAATTCCGTTATCGCTGCAGCCTTTCTTTTGTCTGTTAGCCGCGATGCTTCTCGGCGCCAGACGGGCAGCCATTGCAATGACGGTATACGCATTGGCCGGACTCGCGGGGGCGCCTGTTTTCGCTCAATTCTCAGCAGGCTTTGCGCCGTTTATCGGAAAGAGCGGCGGATTTATTCTCGCTTACATCCCGGCGGCATTTGCAGCCGGATGGCTGCTGGAAAAACAAAAAAACCCGGCCGCCTGCATTATGCATGGGCCTCTTTGATCGGTACCGCCGTCATTTATATCATTGGCACGACCTATACGTATATTGCGCTGAAATTATGGCTTCATGCTCCGATCAGCTACGGAATGGCCTGGTTGTACATGATATGGTTTTTCATAAAAGATATCATTTTAGCACTGTTATTGGCATCTATCACGCCTGCCGTATACAGGTCTATTCATAAAGCGACGGGGTTCAGCAGAAATCCGGCGTAAGATGTTCTCAGCATACAAAAAGGCTCCCCTTTCCGGGAGCCTTTTTTACAGAACAAGCGCGGCAATCCACCCGAATATCACAAGCGGAATGTTATAGAAAATAAATGTCGGTACGCACGTATCCCAAATGTGGTGGTGCTGTCCGTCGGCGCTGAGGCCTGACGTCGGCCCGAGCGTACTGTCACTTGCAGGAGAACCCGCATCACCGACCGCGGCGGCCGCTCCGATTACGGCGATCGTCGCCATCGGGCTGAATCCGAGCTGAGCGCACAGCGGGACAAATATGGTCGTAATGACGGGTACGGTTGCAAATGATGATCCGATTCCCATCGTGATTAATAAACCGACCACCAGCATCAGGAGCGCGCCTAATGATTGACTGTGACCGATAAAGCCTGTTGATGCTTTGACCAAGGAAGCCACATCACCCGTTTTGTTCAATACATTTGAAAAACCGGCCGCAACAAGCATGACAAACCCGATAAAAGCCATCAGAATCATGCCGTCCGTGATCAGCTTATCCGCTTCATTGCGCTTCATGACTCCGCTGATAAACAGCGTAAACAAACCGGCAAGCGCGCCCATGATCATACCTTCCACTCCGAGCACTTGTGACAGATAGAGCTGAACGGCAAGCGACACGGCAATGGAGATCAGGGCGATGGCAATGCTTTTTTTCGTATAAGGAGAAGACGATAGTCCGGCAATCTCCTTCGTCTCATATTTCTTCGGTTTCCGGAAGACGATGACGGATAAAATTAATCCGACTACCATCCCGGCCGTCGGGATGATTAAAGCATACGGAATATCACTGAGCGGCACCTTTAAACCGGCTGACGCCATATTATCTCTCAGCATCCCTTGGAAAATCTGTCCGAAACCGACAGGCAGAACGATATACGGCGCAGTCAGTCCGAATGTCATCACACACGCGATCAGTCTGCGGTCTATTTCAAGTTCGTTAAATATTTTTAAAAGCGGCGGAATCAATACAGGAATAAACGCAATGTGAACGGGCACCACGTTTTGCGAGAAACAGGATATGATTAAAATAATCAGTACGATTAACACTTTTGACAGTGCTTTTTTCCGCGAATCTTCCTTTTTTCCGATTAGTTTGACAGACGCTTCCACCATTGCATCGGGAAGCCCCGTCTTTGTCAGCGCCGCGGCAAATGCTCCGAGCAGCGCGTAGCTGACCGCGACGGTGGCATTTCCGCCGAGACCGTCCGTAAAAGCCTTCACCGTCTCTCCGAGGCCTAAGCCGCCGGTCAGCCCGCCGGCAAGCGCGCCGATCATTAAAGCTATAATAATATTGACACGCAGCAGGCTTAAGACGAGCATAAGCAATACTGCGACAACAACAGCATTCATTGATGAGTCCCTCCAAAAATCCTTTAGTTTGCTAATGTAGTAGATAATTAAAGTTAACATACATTCCGCGCTTTAGTCAACTAAAGATTTTGGAAATCAAAAAACCCGCTGCATCAAGGCAGCGGGATGCTGTTATCTTTCGGGCGTAAACCGCTCAGTCAAAACAGCCAACGTCCTTGCCATGACGCCTGTTGCGCCGGCAGGGCCGAAGCATGTCGCTTTATTCGCTGTCGCAGTTCCCGCAATATCGAGATGAACCCACGGCGTGTTTTCCGCGAATTCACCAAGGAATGCCCCCGCCATAATCGCGTGGCCTTCTCTTCCCGGAGAATTGTTCAAATCAGCCATCTGACTGTTTCTCACCCGTTTTTTATCCTTTTCTGTAATCGGAAGCTGCCAGATCGGCTCGCCGGATTCTTTCGCCGATTCCGCCACCTGTTCATAAAAAGCGGCGTGATTGGTCATGGCGCCCGTCATTTCGTTCCCTAAGGCGACAATGACACCGCCCGTTAACGTTGCGACGTCTACAAGGACAGAGGCTCCGTGCTGCTTGGCGTATGTGATGCCGTCGGCAAGCACGAGACGCCCTTCCGCATCGGTGTTCAGGATCTCAATGGTTTTTCCGCTGAGCGAAACGATGACGTCATCAGGCTTCATAGCATCGGACGAAATCATGTTGTCCGTAGACGGTATGACGGCGAGCACGTTTTGTTCAGGCCGGAGTTCGCCGATAATTTCCATTGCGCCCAATACTGAGGCGGCCCCTCCCATATCGCTTTTCATGCCGACGATGCCGGTTTTCGGCTTTATTGAATATCCGCCCGTATCAAAGGTAATTCCTTTACCGACCAGGCCGATGACGTCTTCCCACTGATCTTTGCCCTGATACTTCAGAACGATCATTTTCGGCGGTTCGGATGAGCCTTTGTTAACGGCAAGCAGCCCGCCCATGCCGAGCTCTTCCATTTCATCTTTTTCTAAAATTTCACACTCGAAATCGTATTTTGCCGCAAGCTCAGCGGCATATGACGCCAAATCAGTGGCCGTCAGCATATTACCCGGCATATTCACAAGCGTGCGGGCTGAATTCGTCCCTTGGCCGTATGCCGCGCCGACGTTCAGGCCGGCCTGCACTTCCCTCAGGTCTTCTTCGGTCACGGCGCAGACTGATTTCAGTTCCTGATCCGGCTCATTCGATTTATGTTTATAATCCTGCACCTCATAAACCGCAAGCAGACAGCTTTCCGAAAGCGCATGAGCGGCATCGGCGGCAGGCACTTCCCCGGAGACGAATGTATCGAGCAACACGGATACTTCCTGTTTTTTATCTTGATGAATCCGCTGAAATACTCGTGCAAAACATTCTTTCGTATCTTCAAACGAATAATCCGCTTCTCTTCCCAGGCCGATAAAATAAATACGTTTCATACCGGTCGCAGCCGGAGGGTATACTTTTGATACACGATTGCGTTTGGCGGACACATCACCATCCTTTAACAGCTGGGTCAGATGACCGTCCAATTTAACATCCAATTCCTTCGTAAATCCGTTCAGCGTGCTTTTTTGAAAAAGACCGATGACCAGTGTTTCGGGATGCCGCAGTTGATCAGATGCATAAAACATGAGTACACACTCCTTATGTGGGTATTTGTTATGTAAAGTGGTATAATGAAAAAACATTTTTCATTGATTTTATTTTACCAAACCAAGGGCGTTTTCTGCAGTTTTTCGATACGATCGGAATCAGCAGATACAGAAAGGATGTCGCATATGGATGTACTTATGAATTTTCCTTTACTGGCGAGTTTTGCCGCCATTATTTTTGCCCAAGTTGTAAAAGTGCCTATTCAATTTATCGTATCCAAAGAACTTGACTGGTCTCTTGTGACGAGCACCGGCGGCATGCCGAGCTCCCATTCCGCCGCCGTCACCGCGCTGTCAACCGGAATCGCTTTGGAACAGGGACTGGACTCGCCCCTGTTTGCAGTCGCCGCGATTTTCGCCGTCATTACGATGTTCGATGCTACAGGTGTCAGGCGGCATGCGGGTGAACAGGCGACAGTCATTAATAAACTGGTCATCGACTTTAATCGGTTTGTCAGCGAAGCGAAGGACTTTCAGAAAGCGGAAGAGAAAGAAAAACAGAAGAAATTGAAAGAGCTGCTCGGCCATCAGCCGATTGAAGTGTTCTTCGGCGGCGTCACCGGTATTGTGCTGACATTGATTTTAGATTATTTCTTTATGTAAAAACGCTTCAGCGGATGCTGAAGCGTTTTTATTCTTTTACCGTTTTGTATTGATTTCTGAACACTTGCAGCGACTTTGTTTCGTTCAGCTTTACAAGTTCGTCCTCAGTCACTGTGCCGTTCCCTTTTTTAATAATGTAGACTTCAAGTGTTTTTTTGCCCCAATTGTTATAGACGTCCTTGACAGTGTCAAAGTAGAGGTCAAGGCGGCTGCCTTTAATTTTTGAGCCGGTATCGGCGACAACCCCGTAACCGTAATTCGGTATAAACAGAATCGTCCCGATCGGGAAAACAGACGGATCGGCCGCAACAGTTGAATATAAATCGCGTTTGACCTTCACGCCTGAATATGTAATTCCGTACTGCGGATGACCCGGAGATTTTCCGGTAGATTCCGCTCCGGCGGTATAACCGGTGGCCGTCACCTTTTGTGACGGATAGCGTTCCCAGTCAAAAGCTTCTTCCAGCGGCTTTACCCTGCCTGATGCCTTCTTTTCCGGCTGATTCTGTAAGGATTGAAACGGAGTGCCGATGTTTTTCAAAACGGCGCCGCGATGTTCCGTCATCCAATTTGTCAGATCCTTTGCTTCAACACCGGTTATGGAAAAGTATGTCGCATGGCATGCGCCCAAAAAGAGCACGATCATGAATACACGTCTGATTATCGTCAATCTGAAATCACTCTCCTCCGAGTCATTGTTCCCAACTCGGTGAGGTGCTATACAAAAAGCGCCGCGACACAAAAAAAGCTTTCTTGAATAAGAAAGCGGCTTAAAACATTTGATATCCTCTTTTTCTGAGCGCCTTTATGGCAATGCCTGACATGATGGCTCCCGCCAGTCCGCCCGCCAAAATCACGACATCCGCAACCGCTAATGACATGATGCGCTGAAACAGGCTTTGAAAGGATTCCCCCGGCGCCTGCACGTAACTGATCATCTTTTTATTGCTGATAATGAAAAGGCATACAATCGGATAGACAACAGCCATAATCCACGACATTCTAAGCAGCATGTTCAACAGAAAGCCTATGCCGAAAAACAGTACAAAAAATAGTACGATTGAGATCAGGACAACCGGCAAACTAATCACAAACATCCACCCCCTACAGCACTTTCAGTGTACCTCGGGGGCGGTAAAAAAGTCAACGTCTGGAAAAATCAGCGTCTCTCTTTGCCGCTTCCCTGGCAGGAGGGACATGTTTCGGAGCCGCCAAGAAGCAATTGAAAATACCCTTTACCTGAGCAGAACGGACACGCCGCCGTGCTTTTTGCTGTCGTTTTCATGCGGACCACCCTTTTTCTTAATTTTCTGATAATATATCATATTTACTTGTCAAGCAACAAGTCAGAATATGTAACATAACAACTCATGTAAGCGGAAACATTCTTTTTTCTTTTACATGCTTTTTATAGCGCTCTTTTTTAAAAGAAGAGAAAACCCGCGGCCGCGGGTTTTCAAAAGAATTTAAACTTCCCTTTTTCAGCGTCAGGCCCAGCCCGCCGATCATAAATAGCGAGCGGTTATCAATGACCTTTTTCATAAAGGACGCCGGCATGCCTTTGAGCTTCCTGCCGTATACGACTCCGACAGCGTTATGCTCACCGAGGGAGGCGACGGTTCCTTTAATGTCAGGCTTGAACTCTTCAAGCTGGCCTCCTTTAATCAAACCGCCCAGATTTTTAGCGACCGTTTCTCCTTGCTGCATCGCGATCTGAGCAGTCGGCGGGTACGGCCGTTCCGTCTCTTCATTGATAAAGAGCGAGCTGTCGCCGAGAATAAAAACGTCATCATGTCCCGGCGCCCGAAGATCAGGGTTGACCTTGACACGGCCGCGCATATTTTCAAAACCCGCTTCCTCCACGATCGGATGTCCGCGCACGCCCGCGGCCCAGACAACGGTCTGCGATTTGATTTCTTCCGGCTCTTCATCTTTCTTGCCGACTGTGACACCGTCTGCACGGCATTCTTGAACCGCGGTGCCGATTTTAAATTCAACGCCTTTGCTCTCAAGGTATTGAACGGCGTAATCGACAAGCTCCGGATCAAATCCCGGCAAAACCGTCGGGGCGGCCTCGACACAGACGATCCGGACGAGACTTTCATCTATATCATAATATCTGCATAACTCCGGCTTGCGGTTCGCAAGTTCACCGAGAAATTCAATTCCCGTAAAGCCCGCTCCGCCGACAACGATGGTTAAGCGGTCAGGGCGTTTTTCGGCCTCCGTATTGTATGTCGCAAATTGGAGCTCAATATGGTCTTTCAGCTGGCGCGACGTATTAATATTCGCGATCGGAAAAGCGAATTCTTTTAAGCCTTTAATTCCGAATGTTTCAGGGACGGCGCCAAGCCCGATGACGAGATAATCATAAGGGATGTCCCCTTGTGAAAGCGTCACCTTTTTATTTTGCACATCTATCGCTTTTACGGTATCCTGCACAAATTTGACCCGTGATTCATTGATTACATCTTTTATTTGATATCTGCAGCGGTCATGATGCAGCGTTCCTGCGCTCGCTTCATGCATCCATGTCGTTTCATAATGATAATTGTGTTTATTGACCAAAGTAATGTCGGCGTCATTTGCCCCGATATGCTTCGGAAGCCTTGTTACTGTCATTAATCCACCATAACCTGCACCTAAAACCACGATTTTGGGTTTATTCAATGCCATCACATCCACCTTCTTTTTTTGCTGTTAGACGCATAATCAAATCAACATTTGTATTAGCTTCAGCTTATTGGCGGGATTTTATGAAATGAAATATAAAATTTTTTAGAAAACCGCACATGTCTGCATATCACCATACTATCCGGAAGAATCGGAAAACATTCAGGAAAAAACAGATTGGAATTTGTCCCCATCTTAGCGGCAGCCGCAATTTTTTTCAAGAATGAAGCGGCCGGGCGGTTTTCGGCACTCGTCATCCTTTCAAATTCTATGTTATAATTAATAACAATTTTCAATTAGGAGGCAATTTGGTATGCAAGAGGATTCAAAGGTTTATGATATTACGGTCATCGGCGGCGGCCCGGTCGGCCTGTTTACCGCTTTTTACGGGGGAATGAGACAGGCGAGCGTCAAAATCATCGAGAGCCTGCCTCAGCTTGGCGGCCAGCTCAGCGCGCTGTACCCTGAAAAATATATTTATGATGTAGCCGGATTCCCGAAAATCCGCGCCCAGGAACTTGTGAACAACTTAAAAGAGCAAATGGCAAAGTTCGATCAGACCATCTGCTTAGAGCAGGCCGTCGAATCTGTTGAAAAACAGGCGGACGGTGTGTTTAAGCTTGTCACGAATTCAGAAACGCATTATTCAAAAACGGTCATTATCACCGCGGGAAACGGCGCATTTAAGCCGAGAAAGCTTGAGCTGGAATCAGCGGAACAATATGAAAGCAAAAACCTGCACTACTTCATTGACGACCTCAATCAATTCGCAGGCAGACGCGTTGCCGTTCTGGGCGGCGGCGATTCCGCTGTTGACTGGGCGCTCATGCTTGAGCCGATTGCTAAAGAAGTCAGCATCATCCACCGCCGTGATAAATTCCGCGCGCATGAGCACAGTGTCGAAAACCTGCATAATTCTAAAGTCAACGTGCTGACACCGTTTGTTCCCGCTGAACTTGTCGGTGAAGACCGGATCGAACAGCTCGTTCTCGAAGAAGTGAAAGGCGACCGTAAAGAAATCATTGAAATTGATGACCTGATCGTAAACTACGGCTTTGTTTCTTCTCTCGGCCCGATTAAAAACTGGGGCCTTGACATCGAGAAAAATTCCATCGTCGTCAAAAGCACGATGGAAACGAATATTGAAGGCTTCTTTGCCGCCGGAGATATCTGCACATATGAAGGCAAAGTCAAGCTGATCGCCAGCGGTTTCGGCGAAGCTCCGACAGCCGTGAACAACGCGAAGGCTTACATGGACCCGAAAGCGCGCGTCCAGCCACTGCATTCTACAAGCATGTTTGAAAAATAATATAAAAAAGAGTCTGTGTCATACCGGCACAGACTCTTTTTTATTTAAACATCCAAATATAATTCATGACGGTTCCGACAACGAGCGCAATGACAAGCGCTGACACGACCCAAATCGTGCCTAAAATAATCCGGTCCTGAATTTTCTGGGCTTTCGGGCTGTGCCCGGGCTGTTTTTGTTCCACACCGGCCCCTCCCTTCTTCTGCAAATCTATCTATCGTAACAAATGTCTTACAACAACCAATACTACTATGATAACCAAACTGCAAATGGATGACAAGCTGACCGCGTATGAGGCAGCATGAAATCATTTGACATTCCTGACAAAACGAAGTACATTATAAAAAGACGAACATTTTAATTTTATTTAATTATATTATTCGCTTTTAGGGGTGTTATATATGGAAAATGTATTTGATTACGAAGATATTCAGCTGATTCCTGCAAAATGCATTGTTGAAAGCCGATCTGAATGTGATACATCAGTTACATTGGGCGGACACACATTTAAACTTCCGGTCGTACCGGCCAACATGCAGACGATTATAGATGAAAACATCGCGGCCTGGCTCGCGGAAAACGGGTATTTTTATATCATGCACCGCTTCGAGCCCGAAAAACGCCTGGCTTTTGTCCGGGATATGAAAGCGCGCGGACTGATTTCTTCCATCAGTGTCGGCGTGAAGGAAAATGACTATGAATTCATCCGGGAGCTGAAAGAACAGGAGCTGGTGCCGGATTATATTACCATTGATATCGCGCACGGCCATTCCAATGCCGTGATCAGCATGATTCAATTTATTAAAGAACATGTCCCGGAAAGCTTTGTCATCGCAGGGAATGTCGGGACGCCTGAAGCCGTAAGGGAGCTGGAACGCGCGGGCGCTGACGCGACAAAAGTGGGAATCGGCCCCGGGAAAGTCTGCATCACAAAAATTAAAACCGGCTTCGGAACCGGCGGGTGGCAATTAGCCGCGCTTCGCTGGTGCGCAAAAGCTGCGAGCAAACCGATCATTGCTGACGGCGGCATCCGCACGCACGGCGATATCGCGAAATCCATCCGATTCGGCGCGTCTATGGTCATGATCGGATCATTATTCGCCGGCCACGAAGAATCACCGGGACAAACAATCGAAATCGACGGAAAGCTGTACAAAGAATATTTCGGCTCCGCTTCTGAATTTCAAAAAGGCGAAAAGAAAAACGTCGAGGGCAAAAAAATGCATGTCGAACATAAAGGGTCTTTACAGGACACGCTGGTTGAAATGGAGCAGGATCTGCAATCTTCCATCTCTTACGCCGGCGGCAATACACTCGAAGCCATCCGTAATGTCGACTATGTAATCGTAAAAAACTCTATTTTCAACGGCGACAGATTTTAACACGCGGCAGAGCCGCTCGAAGATAAAAAAAAANANANATATATATATATATA
>NZ_ANAT01000015.1:0-90759 GCF_000411595.1 Paenibacillus lentimorbus NRRL B-30488
TTTTTTATGTCGCGGCGCTGATCCGTTTTGCAAATTCACCGATCTTCTCATGGATGACAAGATCAAATAAATGGTCGCAATATGTCGGCTCAAGGTTAATGATCACCTGCTTCAAACCGGGAATCCGGCCCGCATCCTCAGGGACAAACCTTGCCGGCGCCACTTCAAGCGAAGTGCCGATCACAAGAAGAAGATCAGCTTTATCAAGCTTTTCATAAAGGGTTTCAAAATGCTGAACGAGATCGCCGAACAGCACGACATCCGTTTTAATACGGTGCCGCATACCGCATGATTACCGATTTCGGCCGTACATTCCGGCACTTCGTCCTTCAGCAGATGAGAAAGCCCGTAGCGCGCTCCGCAGCGGGGGCATGCGGCGGTCTGAATTGAACCGTGAAGCTCATAGACACTGCTGCTTCCCGCTTTCTTATGCAGTCCGTCAATATTCTGCGTGAAAATGTCTACCTGCTTTCCCCGCTTTTCAAGATCCGCCAAATACGTATGGCCGGCATTCGGCTCATAGCTTCCGCTCATTTTCATCTGAAAGAGCTGTTTGAATTTAGGCCAGAATTCACGCGGACGGCGTTCAAAGTATTCCCTGCTCATCGCTTCCATTCTGGAGGTGTCTTCGGTCCATATACCGCCCGCCGAACGAAAATCGGGAATGCCGGATTCCGTGCTCATTCCCGCTCCCGTCAGCACCAGGATACGTTCAGCCTGATTGATCAATGTTATAAACGCTTCCACTCTTCCACCGCCTTTTCTTTTTATCATATCATGAAAAAAGAACGGCGCCTGTTATGCCCGTTCTTTTTCTCCGGAATGATCCTTCACATGAACCGGATCATCGTGGCTCTTCTGTTTTACGAATACATTCTGGCCCGGATAGGCGAACTCCACGCCTTCCTCAGCAAAAATATCAATAATCCGGCGGTTGATATCCTGCCGCACGTCCAGGCTTTCCGCCCAGACGATGGTCTTTGTGTAAAAGTTGAAAAACAGATTGTAATAGCTGTCCGCAAACACGTCAAAGTTAACCATAATCGTATCATCATGCACGCCTTCATGTTCACGAAGCATTTCTCTGAGCCTTGTGATACACCGCTCTAAACGATCAATCGGCGTCGCATAAGAAACACGAACGGAAAACGTGACCTGGCGCTTCGTCATCCTCGTCCAGTTTGTGATGGCTTCCATGGACAGCGTTGAATTGGGTACGGTAACAAGCGCCCCCTGCGCCGTCCGGAACCTTGTGCTTCGGAATGTGATATCTTCAACGCCCCCCGTCACAGATGACGTCTCGACCCAGTCGCCGATCGTAAACGGCTTTTCCGTAATGATGATAATGCCGCCGAAAAAATTGCTGATCGTATCTTTAGCCGCAAGCGCGAAGGCCAAGCCGCCAAGTCCGAGTCCGGCCACGAACCCGTTTACATCATAATTGAATTCCTGCGCGATCACACTGACGCTGAGCGCGAGAATGACAAAGCGCAGCACCTTGGATAAAAACGGCGCCAAAATGTCATCCATATCCAGCTCAAAGCGCTGATTGACTTTATGAAATAAAACGAAGACGCCGATGTCAGGTTGCAAAGCCCCCAGGCGATCAGCGCAACGATCAGAGAGCGGTATAATTTTTTGACAATATCCATCTGCCCGTCTAAAAACGGCGAATACTCAATCGCCAAAAACAGACCCAGCGCCACGAAAAACCATCTGGCCGGCTTGTCAAACGCTACGGCAATCTGTTTGAATATGTCGGTTTTCGGCTTGTTCGCCAATTTGTAAATGAGCTGAAAAAAGTATTTGACAAACAGTTTTCTCAAAACGAGAAAAGCCGCTAAAATTCCGATGCTGATACTGATCTGCAAAATATGGTCAAGAGTAAAAAAGCTCTGAAATTGTGTCATCATGGCATATGCTCCTTTGTCTTGTCGAAAATCTATTATACTAAAACATTCGGACATCAGCTTGTTTTATTGTCTTTAGGCAGCCTGAAAAACCCCGGCATCAGAGCACAGCCGGGGTTTTTCACACATTCGTTCATCTTTCAGCCAGATACAACAGGGTCAGGCACTATTTCTTCTTTGATTGTGTCTGTTTCAGGAGAGTCGCTTTTTTGGATTTCAGCATCGGTTTCGGCCTTAATTCTTTCTTCCACTTTCAATCTCCCTTTTCCCATGATCTCGCCTCCTTTTTGCCATTATAAAACATCACTGCGGATTGTAAACCGAAAAAAGCACTATCTTTATTCCAAAAAAATACTGTTTTGCACATTCACCAGTTTGAATCGCTGTGCATATACGAATCTGATATAATAACAGAAATGCCCATGAGGGGAGCTGACAAGCTTGTATACCATCGCTCATCGCGGCGCATCCGGTTACGCGCCCGAAAATACATTTGCGGCATTTGATATCGCTGCCGAAATGAACGCTGATTTCATTGAGCTTGACGTCCAGCTCACAAAAGACGGCCAGATTGTCGTCATCCATGATGACAAAGTCGACCGGACGACGGACGGCTCCGGTTTTGTAAAAGATTTTACGCTGAAGAAGCTGCAGTCTCTGGACGCCGGCAGCTGGTATGGGGCTGAGTTTAAAGGGGAGCGGATTCCCCTGCTCGAAGAGGTTCTGGAGCGTTATCATTCTGAAATCGGTTTTTTAATTGAACTGAAAGGGCACATTTCTCAAGTCGGTCTTGAAAAAGCAGTCGGCCAGCTGTTAAGCAGGTTTACCTTTTCCACCCACCCTATCGTTCAATCATTCAGTCTCAAGTCGATTCAGACCTTTCACGACATGTATCCGTCCATTCCGACTGCAATTATTGCAAGACCCAGCTTCGGGATGTTTTCAAAAAGCCAGCTGGCCGCTTACAAATCAGCCGCAAATTATGTCAATATTAAATATACCCGCCTGAATCAGTTCTTGATTTCCACCGCTCACAAACACGGCCTGAAAGTATTTGCCTGGACGGTCAGAAATCACAAGACGGCCGAAAAGCTGCAAATGATGGCAGTTGACGGCATTGTAACTGATTTTCCGGATATTATTTCTAAGGATGGCTGATATGAAACAATACATCGCAATTTTTATCGGAGGCGCGCTTGGCGCATTGCTCCGCTTTGAAATGAGCGCGCACATTCACAGCGGATCTTTCCCGGGTGCCACTTTCCTCGAAAACGCGGCGGGAAGCCTTTTACTCGGTCTTATTACGGGTTATTTCATCATTCGGGCTAAACGCCCTCTTTTGACCGCCTTTTTAGGAACCGGTTTTTGCGGAGGTTTCACGACGATGTCAACCTTCGCAAAAGAAACCATTTTTCTGCTGCAATCGTCTCCCGCAGCGGCTTTTTGTTATGCTGCCGCGACTTTATTCGCTGGTCTTGCCCTTGCATACGCCGGCATTTTTTGGGGACGGCGGATTGCCCTTCACGCAGCGGGAAGGGGGCATGATACGCCATGACGATTGTCCTGATGCTTATCGCGGCGGGTATCGGAGCGGTATTACGGTCTCTGCTGGGTAAAACAATTTCAGAAAGAACAAAAGGTTTTCCGATTCCGCTTGGAATGGCTGCGGTCAACCTGCTCGGCTCCTTCGGCCTCGGCATATTCACCGGCTTGGGTCTGGATAATCCTTCTGCCGGCATTATCATCGCGACGGGCTTTTTCGGTGCGTTTACGACCTTTTCCACATTCAGTATTGAAGCCGTGCAGCTGATGATGAACAACCGCATAAAGGAAAGTCTGCTCTACATCGCTGTTTCAGCAGCCGGAAGCCTTTTGGCGTTCTGGTGCGGCTTTGTTATGATATCCATTTAAAAAACCTTGAGCTTATTTTTCGCTCAAGGTTGCGTTATGAAGCATGACCGTTTCAGGCACGGGCAGCGGGCGGTTTATTGTCCCCTGACCGCCCGGGCGGCCCTGTTCTTCTTTGAGTTCAAGCTGTTTAATAAACCGGCCGTCCATTTCTAATATGAGAGCAGTGTATCCCCCGATTTGTATCGACTCACCCGCACAAATGTCAATATTCCGTTTCAGCACAAGACCGCCGATCGTATCGACTTCCTCTTCAATCTCTGCGCCGAGAAGATGATTCACCTGATCGATCCGAACCTTTCCGTCCAGCACATAATGGCGTTCGGACAGCTTTTGAATCTGCGGCTGTTCGTCCTCATCAAATTCGTCTCTGATATCGCCGACGATTTCTTCAAGTATGTCTTCGGTCGTCACAAGACCGGACGTTCCGCCGTATTCATCAGACAATATCGCCAAATGAATCCGTTCTCTCTGCATTTTTATCAGCAGGTCGTGTATCGGGATCGTCTCGATGACTTCAATCACCGGGCGGACGTAAGACGTGATGGATACTTCCGCTTTTTCATCTTCTGTCATAAACAGCAGATCTGAAAAGAGATGCTTCGTATTGATCATGCCGATGACACTGTCTTTGTCCCCGTCCGTTACGGGCCAGCGCGTATATTTGTCTTTCAGCATCATATCAAGCATTTCCGGCACGTCCATATCGGTGGAAACAGCCGCGATTTCTTTTCTCGGGATCATGATTTCCTTGGCGATCCGATTATCAAAATCAAAAATTTTATTCACAAATGTATATTCAGACGGATTGATTTCTCCGTTTTTTAAACTTTCTGACAGCAGGATCCGCAACTCTTCTTCAGAGTGGGAGCCTTCATGCTCAGATGCCGGCTTTAATCCGGCCAAACCGGTCAGAATTCTCGCGGAGCCGTTCAGCACCCAAATAAACGGGAACATGAACACGTAAAATAACCGAAGCGGTCCGGCGATCCATAACGTCAGCTTTTCCGCTTTTTGAATCGCAACCGTTTTAGGCGCAAGCTCACCGACGACGACATGTAAAAACGTAATCAGCCCGTACGCCGCAGCAAAAGCAATCACATGCTCGGCTGAATCCGGCAGCCCCATGCCCTGAAACACAGGATGAAGCATCCGCTCAAATGCAGGCTCTCCCAGTACGCCGAGCCCGATGGATGTGAGTGTAATGCCAAGCTGCGAGGCGGATAAATACTCATCAAGATCCGTAATGATACGCTTTGCGAGCACCGCCCGTCTGTTCCCTTCTGAGATGAGCTGATCGATTCTGGATCTCCTCACTCTGACGATCGCAAATTCACTCGCCACGAAAAACGCCGTTAACGCAATGAGCACACCGATTAAAATCAAACTGTCAATATCGTCCATTTCACCTTATCCCGAATTGAAGGATAAGGACGTCACCTCCTGATTTCATCGTTTTTTCTTAAGCGAGAGGAACGAAATGGGTGATTGACTACACAGAGGGCCCCATCCTGCCACCTCCTAAGTCAAAGCATGATTGTCATTTGTATAGTTTATTGTATCACAACTCCATTCTTTCATCATTTTCAGATTTTTCATCATATAAAAACAGCCTTCAAAAAGAAGGCTGCCGTTATCTGCTTCGGAAATGATTTTCTAAACAAAGCGCCGTATTAATCCCCCCGAATCCCATGCTTAAGCTTAACGCATGGTGTACGGTATGGGCGCTCGGCCCGTCGGTCACCCACTGAAATGAATCGTCAATCGGCTCCGTTAAGTTTCGGATCGGATGAAGCTTGTTTTCCCGCATTTGCAAGAGAACAGCAATGATTTCCACCGTTCCGGCCGCACTCAGACCGTGTCCGGTAATCGATTTTGTCGCATTAATCCGCGCGTGCG
Organism: Paenibacillus lentimorbus NRRL B-30488; assembly: GCF_000411595.1. Classification (NCBI taxonomy): domain Bacteria; kingdom Bacillati; phylum Bacillota; class Bacilli; order Caryophanales; family Paenibacillaceae; genus Paenibacillus; species Paenibacillus lentimorbus. Next base: position 5,718 of record NZ_ANAT01000015.1, read on the forward strand.
ACAGGCCGCTTTCAGAAAGCGCCCGGCATTCAGTCTTATCTCCGATCGGCGAACCGGTGCCGTGCGGGTTGATGTAATCGATCTCTTTCGCTGAAAGACCGGCCCGCTCCAGCGCCTGGCGGATCACCGTCATTTCGCCCTCTGCTGAAGGATTCGGGTTGCGGTTCGCATCGGAAGCCATCCCCCAGCCCTTTAAGCCGGCCCACGATCGTGCGCCCCTCTCTTCGGCAGATTCAGCGCGTTCCAGCACAATCGCCCCGCACGCCTCTCCGAATATAAACCCGTCCGTATGCCGGTCAAACGGGCGGCAGGCAGCTTCAGGCCGTTCAGCGTATGTATCAGTGCCCATCGCTCCCAAAGAACGGAGAGCGTGACACTCCATGTACGACAGATCGGCCAGCGCCCCGATCACGATGCACCGGTCAAACAGGCCTCCTATGATTCCTTGAGCAGCCTGGATAACCGCCGCCTGGCCGCTTGCCGACGCGCCGCCGACCGTAAAGGCCGGCCCTTTTAGCCCAAATTGCTCCGTGCAAAGCCCCGACAAATCACTATCCATAAAAGAAAGCCCGTATGTCGGATTTACAAATTGCGGCGTTTCACCGTTTTTCTCAAAGGCCTGCAGCAATTCGCGCTGCGTCATATTCGAGCCGCCGATGATCAGACCGGTGCGGCTGTGATCAGCGCCGTCTAATTGAGCGTCATGCCACGCTTCATATAAAGCGATAAGCGCCGTCTTTCCTGATAATGCGGCCCTTCGGTACAAGCGCTTCGACAGCGCGTCCGGCGGCGTTAATTCGCTAAGCTCCGCGCCGATAAACGAACTGCCTTTCTGCCGGCCGGGGCGTTTCATCACATCAAAGGCGTGCCGCCCCTCCATGAGCGCAGCGAGAAACGCCTCCTTGCCTTGTCCGACCGCGGTTAAGACTCCGATTCCTGTAATGCTGATGTCTGACGTGCCATTATTTCTCCTCGACATGTGTCCGTTCTCCCATCTTTATGTATTGGAAGCTATGAAGAAAAATCTTGATACAGTGCTTTGAAAATATCGCGCGACTGTCTGATCTGTTCCGAAGGCACGCTGAAAGATAATCGGAAATAGCCGCTTTTTCCAAATCCGCTGCCGGGTACGATCAATAGTTTGTATTTCTGTGCGGCATGCATGCAGAACGCCACTTCGTCTTCAATCGGTGATTTCGGAAAGACGAAAAAGCCTCCTTTCGGCATTTCAAATTCGAAGCCGGCTTCTGTGAGGATGTCCACCATAAGGTCTCTCCGCTTTCTGTAAGGTTCAGCGTCAATCGAAAGATCATCCATTTTCGCCACGGCGCGCTGCATCATGACCGGAGCGTTCACAAAGCCGAGCGTCCGGTTGCAGAAAACGAATGCATCCGTCAGAAGATCGCCCTCAGGCATTTGGGCGTCCGCCGCGATATACCCGAGCCTTTCCCCCGCAATGCCGAGATCTTTACTGAACGAACTGACTAAAATCACGCGGTGATACGCCTGAAACGGATTCGCCTGCTCTTCTCCGTAGATCAGCTGGCTGTACGGTTCATCAAATAAAATAAATATGCTTTGGCCGTTCCGCTCTTCGGCTTCTTTTAATAAGGCGCCTAATTCGTTAAGGTTTTTCTGACTGAGCACAGTCCCCGTCGGATTATGCGGCGTATTGACGATCAGTCCTTTCGTACGGGGGGTGATCGCACCTTTAACCGCTTCAATATCAATCTCAAATGAGTCAGTCAGCGGGCAGATGACGGGTCTGCCGCGGTAATTTTCAACATACGCTTTATATTCCGCAAAATAAGGCGAAAGAAGGATGACTTCTTCCTCCGGGTTTAAAATGCTCTTCAGCGCAACATTCAGCGCCCCGCCGGCTCCGACCGTCATGACTGTATGCCTGGCGGAAATTTCTGTCTGAAACCGCTCTGACAAAAAGCGGGCAACCTTTTCTCTCGCCTCCGGAAGCCCTTGGTTTTGTATGTATCCGTGCCGTCCTGTTTCAGCCGCTTCGCATAGCGCCTTTTTAAATGTTTCAGGCGGCTCCGCAACCGGATTTCCTATCGAAAAGTCAAACACCTTATCGGCGCCGAACTCTTTTTTCAGCCGAGCGCCTTCATCAAATAGTTTGCGTATCCATGAACCTTTCTCCAGATTCTGTGTCACTTCCCTTGATAAACCGGCCACTGTCATCTGTCCCTTCTGTCTTTTTCTGCCGTTTCTATTTACAATGATTATGAAAGATTTACATGGCGCAGTCAACGCTTTTTCAGACAGCCTGCCGCCCCGTTTCAGGAGAAAGACGGAAAACAATAAACTTGTGCAAACTCCCCTTCATATATTAAACTATTCTCATAACTATAACGTGATGGTTGGGGAGGGATTTAGATGGGGCTGAGACTTATCGCATCAGTGAATTAGCAGAGCTTGCCGGTGTAACGAAACGCACGGTGGATTACTACACAAACCTCGGGCTTTTAAAGCCTGACAGGTCTTGTTCGAACTATCGTTACTACGATACACTTGCACTTAATCGGTTAAAGTTTATAGTCGCTTGTAAAAAGCAGCGATTGGCCCTGTCTGATATAAAAGATCGACTGGAGAACCAGTTTCCCTCTTCAGCCCTGCCTGACGATGTTGGAAATCTGGCATCGGAAATTGATCACATGAATCAAAACATCTCCGGGATCTTGAATCGGTTTGAAAAGCTTGAACCAGAGGAGCGCGCCCAGCTGAAAAAAAGGCTGGCTCCTGAAAAGCTTGCAGTGCTTCAATCATTTATGCTGCTGTTAAGTTAAACCATTATCTTACTAACAGGAGGTGTTACCTTCATCTTCCCAAAAGAAGTGAAGGTTCTAATTGGACATTGTGAATTTGATTTTAGTCGCGGTTTTAATCGCGCTGACGGCATTTTTCGTAGCATCTGAGTTTGCGATAATCAGAATCAGAGGCTCACGGGTTGACCAGCTTATAGCAGAAGGAAATAAAGCCGCAATCGGTGTCAAAAAAGTGACCACGCATTTAGATGAGTATTTATCGGCGTGCCAGCTCGGCATAACATTGACTTCCATCGGTCTTGGTGTCTTAGGCGAATCAACGATTGAACGCTTGCTTCACCCGCTTTTCACAAAGATAAACGTACCAAGCTCATTATCGCATATTATTTCATTTATTCTCGCCTATGCGATCATTACATTCTTACACGTGGTCGTGGGAGAATTAGCGCCGAAAACAGTCGCCATCCAGAAAGCGGAAGCCGTTTCAATGCTGTTTTCGAAACCGCTCATTTGGTTTTACCGCATCATGTTCCCGTTTATCTGGCTTCTGAACAACTCCGCCCGTCTTTTAACGAAGACGTTCGGTCTGGAGACGGTGTCTGAAAATGAGCTTGCCCACTCTGAAGAAGAGCTGCGCATCATTTTATCGGAAAGCTATAAAAGCGGTGAAATCAACCAGTCTGAATTTAAATATGTGAACAAAATCTTTGAATTTGACGACAGACTTGCAAAAGAAATCATGATTCCGCGTACGGAAATCGTCAGTCTGCCGCATGATATCAAAATTTCTGAAATGATGGATATCATTCAGATTGAAAAATATACCCGGTACCCTGTCGAAGAGGGTGACAAAGATAATATTATCGGCGTTATTAACATTAAAGAAGTGCTGACCGCCTGCATCAGCGGCGAAGTATCAGTCGACTCGCCCATTACGGATTTTGTCAATCCGATCATCCATGTGATTGAGTCGGCACCGATTCACGATCTGCTTGTAAAAATGCAGAAGGAACGGGTTCATATGGCGATTCTGTCGGATGAATACGGCGGAACCGCGGGGCTTGTCACCGTTGAAGACATTATTGAAGAAATCGTCGGGGAAATCCGTGATGAATTTGATATCGATGAAATCAATGAAATCCGCAAACTCGGCGACGGCCATTACATGCTTGACGGCAAGGTCCTGATTGATCAAGTGAACGAACTCCTCGGCATCCATTTAGAAAATGACGAGGTCGACACCATCGGCGGCTGGTTCCTTACCCAGAAATACGACGTCGAACAATACGACTCGATTATCGAAGAAGGCTGCGAATTTATCATTAATGAAATTGACGGCCACCACGTCGCATATATCGAAGTGAAAAAACTGGCGTTTGATGAACTGCTGGAAACCGCCGAACAAAAAGAAGCATAACAAAAAAGCTTGCGCGTCTGATACAGACGGCAAGCTTTTTTCATTTACAGTTGTTCAAGTTTTTTCTCAAGCTCTTTAATTCTGGCATTCAGCTCTTCTGTCATGGCCGCAAGCCTCTCCTTCGGCGCAAGATCGGAAAAGTCCTCCAAAAAAATCGGCTCGCCGATGATAAGCCGCATTTTCCCTTTTTAAACAGCGCTTTTCCCGTAGACGGCCCTTTATATGCGGCCGGAACGAGCGGCGCTTTCCCCATTTGGGCGATGGTCACGGCCCCTCTTTTCAGCGGGACGTCTTCAGAAGTTCTCGTGCCGCTCGGAAAAATCCCGACAATCTTCCCTTCCTTCAGTAGCTTAATCGGCGTTTTAATGCTGCTCGGACCCGGATTTTCACGATCAACCGGAAACGCGTGAATCTTCTTTAAAAAACTTCCGATCCACTTTTTCTGAAACAGCTCTTTTTTCGCCATATAATGAATCTGATGGGGCAATATCCCGACACCGAGCGTGAGGACGTCCACCCAGCCCGCATGCGTGCACGCGATAACGAATCCTTTATCAGACGGAAGATTCTCTTTATTGTATACTTTGACTCCTCCGCGCAGAGAAAGAATGAATTTGATGGCATTTGCACAAAACTTATACATAACGCACTTCCTTTGTTGTAATGATCAAAAGTGTTCTCTCTCTATTATAACAATATTTTTTATTACCTGGTACTAATAAATATATTTTTCCTCCGCCGATCTCTATCTTTTATGACGGATTTTGGGTACTATAGAGAAATGGTGTTTGATGAGGTGAAAATGAATTTAAGCCGTTTGCATGGAACGTGCAACTTTAAACCTTTCTTATGCGTGTATAACATAGAGGGGAGAAAAGGCAGTGACGATCGATGAAATTTACCAAATGTATATGAATGATGTTTACCGGTTCCTGCTCTCCATGACAAAAGACAAGCATCTCGCTGAAGATTTGCTGCAGGAAACCTTTATGAGGGCATACATACACATTCACTCCTACGACCACAGCAAAGTAAAGCCATGGCTTTTTCAAGTGGCGAGAAATGCGTTTATAGATTATGTCAGAAAACATAAAAAGGAAGTGACCATTTCCGATGACTTAATTGGGAGCCTTTTTCAGACGGCTGTTCAAAGCCCGGCTCATCAGATTGAAATCAAGGAAGTGCTGACAGGGTATATGTCCGAACTTCCCGACAATTATCGGGAGGCCTTAACACTGTATTATTTAAAAGAACTGAATTACAAAGAAGCATCCCATATTATGAATATTTCAGAGGCTAATTTTAAAAGTGTTTTATTTCGTGCCAGACAGCGGCTGAAAGCACTTTATAATAGAGGTGTTAATGATGAATGAAGAATTTAAAAAGCGTTTTTACCAATACAAAAATGGAGAAATGAGCGACCGGGAAATGGCCGCCTTTGAAGAAGAGCTGGAAAAGCTTGAAGTCTATCAGGAGTTGATTGAAAGCGAAATGCAGGACGACCGGGAATGGGACGTCGGCATCAGCCCGGAAAAACAGAAGGCCATTTTGTCATACGGAAAACGCAAATCGTATTTGCGGATTTCAGTTCTCGCCGTCATCTCCACTTTGATGATTTTGCCGCTTTGCACTTTGGGAAGCTACCTCTATTACGGTCTGGGAGGAAAGGAAAGCACCGGCAATCAATTAATGGAAACCGCGGCCGTGACGGTGGCGACCACCATGCCGAACGTCCTCGTCGATACCTCCGGACTGAAAAGCCAAGTGAAACTGTTTGGAATGAATACAGAGTTTCCGCTGCAAAAGCAGATCGGCACAAAAACGAAATCCGTCGGCGGAGAACGGATTGAAATGTTTTTAGATACGGTCAAATCGCCTGCCGTTAACTACTATGATCTAGACGCGGCACAGGCAAAGCATTATTTCGCCCATCCTTCCGGCTTAAAGGAACGCACGATTGACAAAGCCGGACAGACATTGAAAAAATTGCCTGAAGGAAGCGTGGCGGAGGTCTATCTTTCTTATGACCGGGCCTACCCTTCTTCTCAAGTATATTCAACTTTTAAAAATACGATGTGAAGTTTTTATGGAACGCGGTCGAAACGGAGAAAAATCTGAAAGACAGTCCTTATGCCGAGCCGTTAGGATTCCCCGGGAAAGATTCCAAGATGGTGTCCTCTTTCGAAACGCAAGGACAGACAGACCGTGAACAATTTATCAATGCCCTTGAATTTATGTCCCGCCATAAAAAATGGGCGCATGCAATATCGAAACGCAAAGACATGAATCTGGGCAGCCGAATCGATTATGTTGAACATCACGGAATGAACGTATACGGCTCTGTCGTGACGGGGCCGACAAAAGAAATCGAACGTCTGCTGAAAAACAAAACAGTAAAAGCAGCAAACATCGGTGAGGTGGAATTATGGAATTGGTAAGAATTTTTAAAGAGCATAATGTTTTCGGCTGGATATCAGTCGGTACCGCGATTTTGTCGCTGCTGCTTTTGAACGTGGCAATCATCAGCAATGTGACTTTCTATTCTTATCAGATGCTGCCGTTTGCGATGGCCGCCGTGCCGTTCGGCATCATTGAGCTGTTTATTAAAAAAGGACGGACGGGCCCGGGACTGCTCGGTGTCATCCTCAACCTTTTCGTCATTGTCTGTGTATATACGATCGTTGCCGTTGATACGAATCTGCAATTCGGTTTTTAAACATAAAAACAGGCCCTTTTACGGGGGCCTGTTTTTTAAAATGGAAGAACGCCGATTAAATGCAGCAATACGACGATGATAGCCAGCGGCACGAGATATTTCAGAAGGAAATACCACACCTGAAAGAAACGATAGCCGATGGCGGAACCGCTTTTCATCTCGGCGAACAGCTCCCGCTTCGGTATTTTCAGCGGGATGAAGATTGATATTAATAAAGCGCCGAGCGGAATCAGCACATTGCTCACAGTGAAATCCGCTAGATCAAAAAACGTTTTTCCGAACAAATGAACATCACCGAGCACACCGTATGATAAACACGACGGAATTCCGACTAAGAAAATGAGCAGACCGCTTGTCCACGACAGCTTCTTCCTTTTCGTTTCATCACCTTTCCCGACAGTCGCTACGATAATTTCCACCATCGAAAAGGCCGAAGTCAGCGCGGCAAAGAAAAAGACCGCCAGAAAGCTGATAAAAAACAGCGAGCCGAACGGCAGCCGGTCAAACACAGCCGGCAGTACGGTAAACAGCAGTGTAGGCCCTTCATCCGGTTTAAAGCCGAACGAAAAAACCGCCGGAAAAATGGCCAGTCCCGCAAACAGCGTGACGAGCACATTCATCATAACAATGGAACCCGCCGATCCCGGAAGGTTTTGGGTTTTCGGCAGATACGAACTGTATGTCACCATGACCGAAACGCCGAGCGTTAATGTAAAGAACGCCTGTCCTAAAGCATATAGGATGGATTCCGGCGTCAAATCTTCAAAGTGCGGAACCAATAAAAATCTAATCCCCTCAACGGCATGATCGAGCGTGACTGAACGCAGCACAAGCAATAGAAACAGCACGAATAAAATCGGCATCAGCACCGCACTGACACGTTCAATCCCTTTCTGCACGCCTTTTGCGACGACCGCCACGGTCATGATCATAAATACAAGCTGCGCGGCGAGAGTCTGGATCGGATTTTCAATGACCGTCCCGAACACCGTTCCGTACTGCTCCTGAGTGAGCCCGGATAAAGAACCCGTAACAGCTTTTAACACATAAAGCAAAATCCACCCGCCGACAACACTGTAAAAAGACAAAACTAAAAAACAGGCCGCCACACCCACATAACCCGTGAGGTGCCATACCGACTTCGGCGCGGCTTGTTTGTAGGCATCAATCGCATTTGTCTGGCTCCGTCTTCCGAAAATAAATTCACCGAGCAAAAGCGGATAGCCTAAAAGCACGGTAAAGAGGACGAATACAAGAAAAAAAGCGCCTCCTCCGTTCGTACCCGCTACGTAAGGGAACTTCCAAATGGCTCCCAGACCGATCGCCGAACCGGCAGCGGCCATAATAAATCCTATTTTTGAGGCCCATTGAACCCTTTTTTGGTCAGACACGACTTTCCACTTCCCTTCCGCCCTATATTATCCCTTATTCGCTGCGATAACTTAAGCCCATTTCAATATGTTTCATTATTCCGAAAAATAAAAAGGAGCGGCGGGTGCCGCTCCTTACAAATCCCCGTTTAATTTCGAATGCTTTCTCGAATATAAGAAATAAATCACCAGACCGATGATCAGCCAGATAAAGAAACGGAATATGGTGGTGGCGCCAAGGTTAATAATCAAAAATACGCAGAACAGAATGGACAATATCGGAATAAAGGGAACCCCCGGACATTTAAAAGCTCTCGGCAGATCAGGCTGTTTCTTTCTCAATACGATAACCGCCACTGAAATCAGGACAAACGCGGCAAGCGTGCCGATGTTCACCAGCTTCGCCAACTCATCAAGCGGGACGAGCGAGCCGAGTAATGCCGACAGGATGCCGAACACCCATGTCACCACGTGCGGCGTTTTATGCTTCGGATGGACTTTTGAAAGCGCCCCCGGCACCAAACCGTCACGGGACATGGCAAACATCACCCTCGTCTGGCCGTACAGCATGACGAGCATCACCGTTGTCATTCCCAACACTGCGCCGATATCAATAATCCCGGCCACCCAATTCTGTCCGGCCATCTGCAGGACGAGAGACACGGGATGGTCAACGCCTTCAAAGCGGGCAAACGGAACGACGCCCGTCATAATCGCCGATACGGTCACATACAGCACGGTGCAGACGATTAATGAAAAGATAATTCCTTTCGGCAGATCCTTCGCCGGATTTTTCGTTTCTTCAGCGGCGGAAGAGACGGCGTCAAAACCGATAAAAGAGAAGAAAACGAGCGCCGCGGCACTGAAAACACCGCCGAACCCCATCGGTATAAACGGCTGCCAGTTGTGAGGTTTGACATATACGGCCGCAACGGCGATAAACAATAGAACAACCAGAACCTTCAAAATGACCATAATATTATTGACCCGCTTCGATTCCTTAATGCCTAAGTAGAGGAGGAATGTAATCGCAAGCACGATAACAAATGCGGGGAGATTAAAGAATGTGACCGTGCCTTTAATGGATCCCGGCGCGGCCGTTAATGCAGTCGGAAGATGAATGCCGAAGCCCGCCAAGAATGATTGAAAATAGCCGGACCAGCCGACCGAAACCGCGCTGACGGCGAGCATATATTCCAAGATTAAATCCCATCCGATGATAAATGCGAGAAGTTCACCCAGTGTCGCATAAGTAAACGTGTAGACGGAACCGGAAACCGGGACGCTTGAAGCAAATTCGGCATATGACAAAGCCGCAAATAAACACGCAAGAGCGGCGATGACAAATGAAACAGTCAGCCCCGGCCCCGCCGTGACAGCGCCTGTTCCGGTTAATACAAAAATTCCCGTTCCGATGATGGCCCCTATCCCCAGAAGGGTCAGATCAAAGGCCCCTAACTCTCTTTTCAGCGACTTTTCCCCGCCCGTTGCGGCAAGCAGGTCCTGAATGCTTTTCTTTCTGAATATGCTCCCCTTCATCTGCTTCACTCCTTGTAAATCAATATATGTTAGAATATTCAGACAACAATAGCAATAATGACTAAATTCTTATTTTTCGCATGAAATGTTTCAGCACATCATTCCTTTCTCCTACATCATATTATAGCGAAAAATATAAAAATGAAAATAATTTTTTTGAAAATTCTATATATTATTTCAGTTTTCATAAAACAGAACTCAGCGGATTCTCTGCTGTGAAATATTAACATTAGTGATTCGGCTGGAGACTTCCATTTTTTAAAAATCGTATTCATATGTAATCAAATAAAAATCCCGCACTTTTTAAAAGCGCGGGATAAGACTTGCGTATTATGTTGAAATAAACCTGCCGCCATTTACGTGAATGGTCTGCCCCGTCATATAGGAAGATTCGTCTGAAGCCAGAAGCACATAAGCTCCGGCGTGTTCCGCAGGCTGTCCCGGTCTTCCCATCGGAGTGTCCAGACCGTGCTTTTCCACCTTTTCTTCAGTAAACGTTGCCGGAATCAGGGCGGTCCAGATCGGCCCGGGTGCCACCGCATTTACTCTGATCCCCTGATCGGCCAATGACATCGCCATTGAACGCGTAAAGGAAACGATGCCGCCTTTCGTGCACGAATAGTCGATCAATGATGTGTCTCCCTGATAAGCGGTAATCGACGTTGTATTAATGATGGCGCTCCCTCTTTTGAGATGAGGCAGCACAGCTTTAGTCATATGAAACATAGAAAACATGTTTGTACGGAATGTCTTCTCCAGCTGTTCAGCCGTAATATCAAGAATCCCGTTTTGCGGATGCTGCTCAGCCGCATTATTAACGAGAATATCTATTTTTCCGTAGTGATCTAAGACTTGCCGGACCGCCTTCTGACAATGCGCCTCATCACCGACGTCTCCCGGAATTAACAGGCATTCGGCCTGGTATTCTTCCGCACGCTTTTTCGTTCTCTCGGCATCGGCATGTTCGTCTAGGTACAGGATGGCAAGATCCGCCCCTTCCTTCGCGTAAGCGATCGCAGCCGCTGCGCCGATGCCGCTGTCTCCGCCCGTGATGACGGCGACTTTTCCTTTTAATCTGCCCGATCCTTTTACATCCGGGTCCTCCAAGAGCGGTTTTGGCTCCATGTCTGCCTCAATGCCGGGCTGGCGGTTTTGCACCTGCGGCTTTTGTCCTTCCGTCTGTCTGTCCATCGGATTCATATTCTCACACTCCTGCAATTGGTATTACTGAGACGATACCACGCAGTGCGGGGAATTAAACGGACAAATATGCCGGTAATTAAAGCTGCTGAGCCGTTTCGGGAAAAGCGCCGGTGTATTTCGCAGACGGCCTGTAAATCATGTTGTCAGCGGACTGTTCAAGCACATGTGCGCACCAGCCTGCCATTCTGCTTGCTGAAAAGGTCGGCGTAAATAAATCATTGTCGACATCAATGGCCTGCATCACAGCCGCTGCGTAAAACTCCACATTCGTATACAGCTTCCGTCCGGGCTTATATTGCTCTAACAAGCGGATGGCTTCCTTCTCCACATAAAGCGCCAAGTCAAGCGACGGATCATTTCCTGCCACTTCTTCAGCCTTTATGCGCAGCGCTTCCGCCCGCGGGTCTTTTGTTTTGTACACCCTGTGCCCGAAGCCCATCAGGCGTTCTCCCCTCATAAGCTTCGCTGTCAAATACGCTTCTGCATTTTCTTTTTCCCCGATGTCTTCAAGCATTTTCGTGACACCTGAAGGAGCGCCTCCGTGCAGCGGCCCTTTCATCGTACCCAGTGCGGCAGTGACGGCAGACACTAAGTCCGATTCAGTCGAAACGGTGACTCTCGCCGAAAAAGTCGATGCATTCATCCCGTGCTCCATCGCCAGAATCATATACGTCTCAAGCGCTTTCTTTTGGGCTGCGGACGGCTGCCTGCCTGTCAGCATATACAAATAGTTTTCAACGTGTCCGTATCGCGCCTCGGGTGACAGCGCTTCCTGCCCTTGTTTACGGCGGTATCTGTACGCAATAATCGTCGGTGTGACGGCAATCAGTTTAATCGCTTCTTCCGGCTTGGGCGGATATGTAAATGAATCTGTGCCCAAACCCGAAACAGCCGTTCTCAGCACCGCCATGTCGTCCATTTCATCCGGAAGCGTTTCCAGTAAGCCGATCAAATGTTTCGGAAGCCCGCGCTCGGCTGCAAGTTCTTCCTGAAACGCAAGCAATTGCCGCTCATCAGGAAGCGCCCCGTTCAAAATGAGATACGCCGCTTCTTCAAAACTGAATTGCAATGCGATATCCTTCGCGTCATAGCCGCGATATATTAAATGCCCCTTTTCTCCGTCAATGTGGCTGATCGCCGTTTCTGCACAAGTAATCCCTTTCAATCCACGATAAATCAATTTCATTCCCCCTTATCCTCTTTCTGTTATTATAGTAAATATAATATTTAAAAAATAATGAATATTTTTAAGGGAATTAATTAAAACTTTTAATCAGAGGAGTGCATCTATGGATTTTAAATGGCTTCACACCTTCGTCACCGCGGCAAAATACGAGAATTTCAGAAAAACGGCGGAAACGCTTTTTTTATCTCAGCCGACCGTCACCGTTCATATAAAATTATTAGAGAAAGAAATCAGCTGCAAGCTGTTTCAGCGGAGCGGCCGGAAAATACAATTGACGGAAGAAGGAAAAGCATACGTGCCGTTTGCCATGAGACTTTTGGAAGACTATGAAAACAGCATGGCGGAGCTGCACAGGGTGCGCCAGGGCTACTCGCACACGCTGACACTCGCTGTTTCGCCGCTTATCGCCGACACCGTTCTCCCGTCTGTCATGAAGCGTTATACAGAGGACAATAAAGAAACCGAAATGACGGTCACCATTTTCGAATCGGAAGAAATCGCCTCTCAAATCAGAAACGGCTCAGCCGATATCGGACTGAGCTGCTTAAAGGTGCAATCATCTTCCCTCACTTGCCGTCCCCTGTACAATGACCCAGTTGTCCTCGTCGCGCCACCCGGCCGAAAACCCGGGACAGGGAAGGCGGATGAAGTGAAAGACCTGTTCGGACAATATCTGCTTTTGACCCATAACCATCCTGACTATTGGGATGATTTGCTCCGCCAGGTCAGAATACAGTTCCCTTTCGTCAGAACAATGAAGGTGACACAGACGCATATTACGAAACGATTTATTAAAGAGGGGCTGGGCGTCTCATTTCTGCCGCTGTCAGCGGTACGGTCCGAACTCGCCGCAGGCAGCATGATTGAAATTCCGTGCGAATTCGCCCAGATGCCGAGCGCGGGCGCGTACGCCATCGCCCTCTATGAAAATGAAAAAAGAAAACCTTTTTAGATTTTTTATCACATTTTCATTTTTAGGTGAAACAAATGGAGCTCTGCCCCGTCTAAATAAAAAACCCGTTCGGATGAACGGGTTTCTCTCACTGCTAGAATCTTTTCGCGCCCAGGTAGCGCGGCTTCCAGTAGCTGTTATTCAGATCACTTGTTGTGACGCCGTCAGAACCGGCATGGATGAACTTGTTATTTCCGATGTACACACCCATGTGTGAAGGGCCGGCCTGATATGTTGTAAAGAAGACGAAATCTCCTCTTGACGGGCTGGACACGCTCTTCATTGAGCTCCAGTATCCCGCAGTGCTTGTTCTGCCGACACTCGTCTGTTTGTTTAACAGGTACCAGATAAATCCGCTGCAGTCAAAGCCGGAAGTCGTTGTTCCGCCCCATACATACGGCGTGCCGATTAAAGATTGCGCATCAGAAATCAGCTTGTTTACATTCAGGCTCGTCTGTGCAATATTATGGCTGGATGAAGGCTTCTTTGATGACGAAGATCCTGAAGACGCTGAACCGGAAGTTGATCCTTTTACTTTAAGCACTTGTCCGATGCGGATCAGGTCCGTTTTTAAACCGTTTAAACTTTTTAATTGGTTTACCGTCATTTTATATTTATTCGCAATTTTCCAAAGGCTGTCGCCTTTTACGACTTTATATGTAGACGATGATGACTTGCTGCCCGAATTTGAACCTGAAGATGATTTACCGTTGATCGAAAGCGTCTGACCGATGTAAATGATATCCGATTTTAATTTGTTCTCAGATTTAATGGAATTAATTGACGTTCCATACCGATTTGAAAGTCCCCATAATGTATCGCCTTTTTTTACCTTAATCGTTTGCGCAGACGCCGCGCCCGCAAACAAAGTCGTCCCCAAAACCACTGCCGTTGTTGCTGTAACAAGTTGCTTTTTCATATTTTCCTCCCCGAATGATTCTATCTATTTTATGTGTCTCTTTTTAAAGTTTTTATCTGTTTCCTATTATAAGGTTCAATTTCCACTAGAAATAGACTTGACTTCCCGTGACAAATTTCTTACTAATTCGTTTTTGAAAAAAGTTTTTAAGGGTATTAAATATTTCAATTTGATTTCAAACGTGACGAAAAACGAGTCAATTTGTCATGTTTTTTTCCTGTGATCCTCGTATTTTGGAAAAACAAAGCAGTTTACTTTCCAAATAACTCCTTGTTAAAAAAATCCTCGTCTTTTTCAAAAAAGTGAATGGTTTTCACCCTTTCTTGAAAACATAAGTTACACCGGAATTTACATTTCTAACAATGTTTCACCTGAAATTTACAGGAGAAACAGGCGCTCTTTACAAACACCCCCTACCATTAGACATGCAGACACGATTAAAGGAGGACGAGTGAGAATGAGTCTATTTAAACAGGTTCGATCAAAACTTCTGCCGGCGGCAGCCGTATCCGTGCTGACAGCCGGTCTGATTGCGGGCGCAGGGTTTCAGCACTCTGAACAGGCTGCGGCAAAAAAACAGCCTGACAAAAACGAGATCAGAAACGTCATCTTCATGGTCGGCGACGGAATGGGCGCTCCCTATATGAACGCCTACCGTTCGGTCATTAACAAAGGAAAGCCTTCGGATGGTATGAAACTGACGGCATTCGACCCCAATCTCGCCGGTATGATGATGACTTATCCTGACGATCCTGATTCCAATATTACCGATTCCGCGGCGGCTGGCACGGCAATGGCCACGGGCGTAAAAACGTATAACGCGGCGATCGGAGTCGATAAAAAGGAAAGCGGGTCAAATCCGTCCTCGAAGAAGCGAAACAAAGAGGGAAATCCACCGGACTTGTCGCAACTTCGGAGATTGCCCACGCCACCCCTGCGGCATTCGGAGCCCATAACAAATCCCGAAAGAACATGAATGACATCGCAAGCAGCTACTTTGATGACCGCATCAACGGAAAACAAAAAGTCGATGTGCTCCTCGGAGGCGGCAAATCAAACTTTATCCGTAAAGACCGCAATGTAACAAAGGATTTCAAAAAAGCGGGATACAGCTATGTGACATCAAAACAGGAGCTGAAAAAAGATCGTAACAAGAAGATTCTCGGCCTGTTTGCCGATGGCGGACTCGATAAAGCAATCGATCGGTCAAACGCCGTCCCTTCATTAGAAGACATGACAACGGCGGCGATCGACAGGCTGAACAAGAATAAAAAAGGGTTCTTCTTAATGGTCGAAGGCAGCCAAATAGACTGGGCGGGACATGACAATGATATAGTCGGCGCAATGAGTGAAATGAAGGATTTTGAAAAAGCATATAAAGCAGCGATCGCATTTGCCAAAAAGGACAAACATACGCTTGTCGTTGCCACGGCTGATCATACCACCGGCGGATTGACGATCGGCGCGAATGACGATAAAAACTGGCATGTTGAACCGATTCTTGCCGCCAAGAAAACCCCGGCATTTATGGCTGACCAAATCAAAGCGGGCAAATCCGTATCTTCCGTGCTTGCGCGTTATACAGACCTGAAATGGTCAAAAGCTGAAATTAAACAGATCGAAACGGCCGCAAAACAGGATGCTGACAAGAGCGTCTACAAATCGATCATTAAGCTTTTTAATGCGAAAACCAACAGCGGCTGGACAACCGGCGATCATACGGGCGAAGAAGTTCCCGTTTACGCATACGGTCCGGGAAGAGAGTCATTTACGGGGCTTTTAAACAACACGGACCAGGCCAAAAAGATTTTTCACATCCTTTCTTCTTTTACAGATATCTCCGGTGCACTCCTTTGCCGTCATACGAGAACATCACTTCTCTGTCTTCAAGAACAGATTCGATGTGCACGCTCCTGCCCCACAGCTGGTACAGATACGGCAGCACTTTCTCCAAATATTTCAGATCAAGCTCAATTCCCTCATACCAATGTTTAATATAAAGCTCATTATTCTTCAGGTAATCCCCGTCATTGACGGTCAGATAAGGAAATCCCCCGTTGACCCGCATGTTCACGAGCTGGTCGCGCACGGCCTTCCATTCTTTGTCGATCACTTTATAGTCCCTGCCCTGCTTTTGGAATAAATACAAATCCTCACGCATGACGAGATCTTTCGTCAAATAATTGCGGATAAACGATATATCCGATTCAATTTCCCTGACCTCAAACATTTTCTCGCGGCCGGACCCGGGCTTTACCCCTGTTTTTTTCATTTCATCTGTCGGGTTGTCATAACGCTCTTCGATGTCTTCAAAAATTTTCAGTCCTAAATAATACGGATTGATTCCCGTTTTTGACGGCTGAACGACGCCTGCGTTCAGCTTCGCAAATTCGATGGCTTCATCTGAAGTCAGGTCAAGCTCGCGGATAATCCGCTGATGCCAATAGGATGCCCAGCCTTCGTTCATGATTTTCGTTTCCAGCTGAGGCCAGAAATACAGCATTTCTTCTCTCATCATGGTTAAAATGTCACGCTGCCACGGTTCAAGCTCCCGCGAATGTTCCTCGATAAACAGCAGAATATCTTTTTCCGGCCGGGGCGGAAACGGTTTTTTCCCTTTTTCTTTTTCACCTGCTTCGGCTTATCCATTCCCCATAAATCATCGTAAGGCGATGCCGCGGTTTCTTCTTCGTCCTCCTCTTCGTCATCGACGCTCCACAGCAGCTTCGGCCTGACAAGCGACGGATCGATATGCTCCTGAATCGCCAGAATGGCATCTAAAAAGGACTCCACCTCTTTTATCCCGTGAATTCTTTCATAATGCTTAATCCGCTCCGCCGCAGCCGCCATACTCTCAACCATGTCCCGGTTCGTATTTTGAAAGCGGCAGTTATTTTTGAAAAAATCACAATGGGCAAGAACATGGGCTACAATTAATTTATTTTGGATCAGCGAATTGCTGTCCAGCAAAAAAGCGTAGCAAGGGTTGGAATTAATGACAAGTTCATAAATTTTGCTCAAACCGAGATCATAATGGAGTTTCATCTTATGAAATTGTTTGCCGAAACTCCAGTGGCTGAATCTCGTCGGCATGCCGTACGCGCCGAATGTATAAATAATTTCAGCCGGGCAAATTTCATATCTCATCGGGTAGAAATCAAGGCCGAAACCCTTCGCAATGTCGGTTATTTCCTCAATTGCCCGCTGTAAACCTTTTGTCTCCTCCGCGTTCAAGCGAATCCCCCCTACTTGGACTTATTTATAATGTATGACCCCTCCTCTCAAAAGATGAAATAACAGGCCGGTTTCCGACTGAAAACTTTCGGCACATCCGCCCCGTTTGCTTTATATGTAAGTGGGTAAAACACACACCATACCCCAAAAAGAAAAGGAGCGATTCTACTTGAATACAGCAGACATGCTTACGACGTATCTCAGCAAACTCCCGAATCTGATCATTGCACTGCTCGTCCTGCTTATCGGCTGGGGCATTGCCAAAATCATTGAAAAAGCCGTATACAAAGGCCTGCAAAAAACAAAAATCGACGACAGGCTGTTCGCCGAAAAAAAGCCGGCGCGCTATTCCTCAGAAAAAGTCATCAGTAAAGTCATTTATTTTATCGCATTAATCATCGTTTTTATTCTATTCTTTAACATTCTGCATCTGACAACCGTGGCTTCACCTTTTGTCAGCATGCTGTCGGCGATAACGGCGGCTGTGCCGAGCGTCTTAAAAGCCGGCTTGATTCTGCTCGTGGGCTGGGCGGCCGCTTCGCTTTTCAGCTATCTCGTCAAAAAAGCGGGCATGAAACTCGCTGAAAACGGCCGGCTCAGAAAATGGACAATGGTGTCTGAAGAAGCGGAGATGAGCAGATCCGTTACGGCCGCTTCACGAATCGTTTTTTACTTCGTCTTGCTCTTGTTTCTGCCCGGCGTCTTGTCCGCTCTCCAGATCAGCGGAGTGTCAGGGCCGTTTACAAATATGATTCAAAGCGTTTTGTCCTTTATACCGAAATTATTCGCCGCGGCGCTGATTGTTTTAATCGGCTGGCTTGTTGCCCGTCTCGTCCGTGATATCGTCACAAACTTTCTGGCGAGTATCGGCACGGAAAGGCTCGCCGCACGTATGGGGCTTTCTATTTATCTGAAGGATACGAGCCTGTCGGCAATCATCGGAACGATTGTCTACGTGCTGATTTTCATTCCGGTGATCATCTCTGCGCTTGACCGGCTTGATGTGGCGGGTATTTCTGAACCGGCGTCAGCCATGCTGCACACGGTCTTCACAATGCTCCCTAATATCATCATCGGTATTGTGCTGATCATCGCCGGCATCTGGGTCGGAAAATGGGTCAACAGCATTGTATCCGGGCTCCTGCACCGGGCCGGTTTCGACTCTCTTCTCGGTAAAATGGGCTTTGAACAGGCGGGCACCCCGAAGCTGACGCTTTCTCAGACGGTCGGCATGATTGTTCAGATCATCATCGTCCTGCTCTTTACGGCAGAGGCGCTGCAGCTTGTTCATCTCGAATTTCTCGTCGTTATCGCAACCGGTATTATCGCTTACCTGCCTAATGTTCTGGCCGCTGTATTTATTCTCGGAATCGGACTTTTGGCCGGACAGCTCGTCAGCAGGCTGCTTGCCGGCATGCTGAGCGGAAAGGAATTCAGATTCCTGGCGCCGCTTGCGAAATATACCATTATCACTCTCTCAATCTTTATGGCGCTGGATCAGCTCGGTGTCGCCGACACGATCGTAAATGCCGCGTTTATTCTGATTCTGGGCGGTTTCGCGCTTGCCTTCGGACTTTCATTCGGGCTTGGCGGAAAAGAATTTGCCTCCCGTTATCTCGCAAAATTGGATCGCAAAATTGAAAAACATCAATCGGCTGACGATCGTAAGCCGCCGATGTCTTAACAAAAAAACGTGTGCTCAGAAGGAGCGCACGTTTTTAAAAAGTTAAGGGAGCAAATTCCTTTTTCATTTTAGATTCATATATGATAGACTGTAACAGAAGCAAAATCTCTTTTTCGAGGTCATTCTATGAAATTAACGAACTATACCGATTACTCTTTACGCGTTTTGATTTTTTGGCTTCCAGACATTCCGACGAACTTTCCAACATAAAAGAAATCGCAGATACTTATTCCATCTCTAAAAACCACCTCATGAAAGTCATTTACCGTCTCGGCCAGCTCGGGTATGTCGAAACGATCCGGGGCCGGGGAGGCGGAATTCGATTAGGAATGACACCGGAAGACATAAACATTGGAGAAGTCGTTCGAAATACAGAAGACGACTTTAACATCGTAGAATGCTTTGACTCCAAAAAAATCTCTGTATCATATCTCCCGCCTGCAACTTAAAGAACCTTCTGAATGAAGCCCTGCAAGCTTACCTGGCCGTTTTAGACAAATATACGTTAAGGGATCTGGTCAAAAACAAAGAGGAGATTATGAGACTGCTCAGAAGCTGAAGGAATGTCCGCATTCCTTCTTTTTTATGCCGGCATAAGAAAAAGGACTATTTCTATTAATATGATAAACGATTGCAGACAAGTGCCGATATAAAGATTATCATTACTGATATCCTCACCTTGCGGCTGCAACGAATGGGGATAGAAAAATTATCGCAGGAAAAGGGAGATTCACTATGAAAAAAAAGGTAGCGGTCGGTTTGACTGCATCTGCGATCGTCGGGTCTGCGTTAGCTGTAACACCGGCAGAAGCACAAACGATTAAGGTTAAAAGCGGAGATTCATTATGGAAGCTTGCCCAAAACTACAATACAAGCGTGGATGCCATTACATCAGCGAATCATCTAAAATCCACCGTTATTTCTATCGGGCAGACGCTCACCATCCCTAACGGCAAATCAGATTCCGGCAGCAAAAAGCCATCTTCAAAGAACAGCGGCACGACTAAAAGCGTTTATACAGTGAAAAACGGCGATTCGCTGTGGCTGATCGCATCTGATTTTAAAATGTCCGTACAGGAACTGAAAAAATTGAACGGTCTGACAAGCGACTTAATCCGCGCCGGACAGAAGCTGCAAGTGACGGGGAAAGTTTCCTCAAGCACCGATCAGAAAAAAACCGCGCCGGGCAGCAGCTCAAACAGCAGCAAAAATCAGTCATCATCTTCCGGGACCTATAAAGTAAAACTCGGCGATTCCCTATGGAAGATCGCAAACAGCGTCAATATGACCATTGCGGAACTCAAAGTATTAAACAACTTAAAAACGGATACGATCTACGTAAACCAAGTCCTGAAAACAAAAGGAACGTCTTCTTCGGGAAACACGCCGTCAAAAGACAATTCAAACCAAAATAAAAACCAGACGCAAACGTCCTCCTATACAGTAAAAAGCGGAGACTCACTCTGGAAAATCGCAAACGCATACAATATGACGGTTCAGCAAATCAGAAGCATCAACAAACTGACGTCAGACATGCTGCGGGTCGGACAAGTGCTGAAGCTGACCAAAACGTCTTCTTCCGGCTCTTCGTCTTCACCGTCAGCTCCGAACCAGTCCGGAAATACAGGGAAAACCACTACATATACCGTGAAAAGCGGGGATTCTTTATGGGTGATCGCCCAAAAGTTCAATGTAACCGCCCAGCAGATCCGCGAGAAAAACAATCTGAAAACAGATGTTCTTCAAATCGGACAGAAGCTGACGATTACCGGGCAGCAGACAAACACGACACCGAATCAGTCCGGCAGCACAGGCGGCACAGGTTCAACAAGCGCGAAGATTAATGTAATGATCGATGCCGCAAAAGCTCAGCTGGGCGTACCGTATGTATGGGGCGGGACGACGCCGAGAGGCTTTGACTGCAGCGGTTTCATTTATTACGTTCTCAATAAGGTCACTTCTGTATCCAGACTTTCAGCCGCAGGCTACTGGAATACGATGACATCAGTCAGCCAGCCGGCGGTCGGTGACTTTGTCTTTTTCTCAACTTATAAAGCCGGACCTTCCCACGTCGGTATTTATCTCGGGAACGGCCAGTTCATTAATGCCAACGATTCGGGTGTCGTTATTTCCAGCATGAACAACTCCTATTGGAAACAGCGCTACCTCGGCGCAAAACGTTTCTTCTGATATCTGATAAGCTGTACGGCCGCATAAGGCTGTGCAGCTTTTTTACAGTCTGAAAATATTGATGCTGATCACGTGTTTTGTTACGGGATGGAAATACACTTCAGCACGGCATGAAAACGTTTCTTTTGCGGTTTGCACCGTTACGCGAAACACGTCTTTCGTCTGTTCCCTGTTCACTTTTGTACGGCCCATGTACGAATAATCGGTAAGCTCGGCCCCCTTGTATTCACGTTCAAGCTGGTTCCATGCGAGCTGTTCCCATTTTTCAACTGACGGATCGAGGTGTTCTGTATGCCCTTTTTCAGCGATAGAGGCAATGAGAATGCCGCAAAACAAGAGGGCAAGCGCAAATGGAAGGGATTTCATCTTTATGTTCTCCTGAGTCGTTTTTTGTCAATCTTAGCGTGTCCAAAGAAGAGACGGATATGCGGTTTTATTTTATGTCTCCCTCATATTGCTATGCCGCAGTGATAAGGACACCAAGTTTTCCCCCGTTGCATCCGGGCTTCGGCGGCATAAACTAACGGAGAACTTCTCATTGAAAGGAGAAGCGTAAGATGGATCATGCCGATTATGATAAAGCCTTGTATTACACACACCGGTCTCAATGGGACAATTTATTAATTTTGATGGTTCGTACAAAAGATGATTTATTATCAAAGCGTATTGAGCACTTTCTGCACGCGTATCATTTCGAATACGATCATGCCGTGCTTGAAAAAGAGCTGTATTCCCTTCTCGGGTATATTGATCATGCGACAGAGCTCGCTTATGAAGATCAATTAGCCATTTTGACATAAAACAATCCCGGCGTCAGACGCCGGGATTTCTTGTGTTTGTGAACATATTCAGCTCTTCGATCATGTCTTTCAGGCTGACCGCCATATCCTCAGATACGGTCCGGCGCTCCATGTCGATGTGAATCGGGTCTAATACCAGCTGTTTCGGGATGACATTTGCATAGACGCCCCGCATGACCGTCCGCATATTCGCCAGCGCGTTCATGCCTCCTTTTCCTCCGCCCGCCGCGGCAATGATGGCCACCGGTTTGTATGCCCAGTGATCGCTGCTTAAAAAATCGATGGCGTTTTTTAAAGCGCCGCTCATGCCGCTGTGATACTCGGGAGATAATAAGACGACGGCCGCCGACTTTTTCACCTGCCGCCTTAACTTTTGCACTGAAGACAGCTCGTTCTGTTCTTCTTCACCGTTATAAAGCGGCAGTTCACTTTCGCTCAAATCAATAAAATCGGTATGAAACCGATCTCTGATATAAGAAGCGGCAATTCTAGTCCGCCCGTTTTTTCTCGGTGTGCCGCTGATCACTAATATGCTCATGATTTTACCGCCTTTCCAAAAACATTATATTTTACCGCATACAATGCCGCCTGCGTCCGATCGGAAAGATTCAGCTTTGACAGCAGGTTGGACACGTGGGTCTTCACTGTTTTTTCTGAAATAAACAGTGCCGCCGCAATTTCCTTATTGCTTTTTCCTTTGGCTATTTCTTGAAGAACATCTTTTTCACGGGGGGTCAGCTGATAATATTTTTCCTTATCCTGATTATCCTGAACCATATGGGTCAGCACGTGAGGCACAATATCCGCCGACAGCCGGTAACGTCCGGAATACACTTCCCGGAGCGTTTTCACTAAATCATCGGGCTGAGCGTCTTTCAGCTGATACGCTTTTGCGCCGGCTTTAAGGGCGGGAATGACGTGCTCCTGATCAGAATAGCTCGTCAAAACGACGATACTGATGTCCGGAAATCGTTCAGCCGCGATTTTTGCCGCTTCTATGCCGTCCATATCAGGCATTGATAAATCCATCAGAATGATGTCCGGCTCCGTCTTTTCAGCTTGCTGAAGCGCTTCAGCACCGGTGGACGCCTCACCGACAACTTCAATGTCTTCCTGAGTGGCGAAGAAATAGCGCAGTCCTTTGCGGACAACATGATGATCATCAGCAATCACAATTTTCATCAATCAGACCTCCTGTCCCGAAACGGAAGCCGAACGGAGACAATCGTTCCGGCGCCAAGCTCGGATTGCAGTGTAAAGCGGCCTCCGATCGCTTCAGCCCGCGCTTTCATGCCGGCCACGCCGAGCGATGGGAGCACAGCATGCGCATCAGAGCTGAAGCCCGCTCCACGGTCGCTAATGTGAAGCTCAGCGCAACCCGGCTTTTTAACGGCGGAAATGATAACCCGGTCCGTTCCCGCATGCTTTTTACAGTTATTCAAGGCTTCCTGGGCGATCCGCCAAAGCGCGTGTTCCTGTTCATCCGTAAGCTCCAGCTCATCCTCCGTTTCACAAACGGCTTCCAGGCCGATAAGAGCGGCGTAGCTTTTGATCGACGCATACAGCCCTTTCGTTAAGCTTTCCGGCTTCAGCTGCCAAATGAGCGCCCTCATTTCTGTTAGCGCATCCTGAGACAGCTCTTGAATAAACGTAATCATCTGCCGGAGCCGATCATCATCTGTAAAGCTCTTTGCGGCTTTTGCCGTTAAGCTGACGGAAAACAGCATCTGATTGACGGAATCATGCAGGTCTTGCGCAAGTCTGCTTCGTTCCATCAACAGGGCGTTCTGCTGCTCAAATTCGGCCAATTTCATCCGCTGAATCGCCGTTCCGATTTGAAATGCAACCGCTTCAAGCAGATGCAGTTCTTCTTCGTTGAAAAATGTCTTTTCACTTGCGGCGACGTTTAATAAACCGAACTTCCGGCCGCCGTCCTCAAGCGGTACGGTCGCATGATGGGTAATGCCCTCCGTATCGCGGCAGTTCGTCGTCTGTTCCGCAAATTCAATCCGTTTACAATTCATTATGTTTACGGCCTTTGTCAATCCGCCATTGCTGAATTTGGTCAGACAATAGCATTCTCCGCTGCACATGAGTGCATTTTCCCGCTGACCTAGAGCCGGCGGTAAATAAGCGGATGCGGCGAGCGTATAAGACCCGTCCGGCTCAATCAGAAAAATCCACCCTGTCTGCAGTCCGGTCAGGCTGAGCAGTTCGCGGAGCACTTTATCAAGCGCTTCCTTTAAATCGTGGTTTTGGTTTAAGGTTTCCGCAATCGCTTTTAACGTTTTTAACGTTTCTACCGTCGTTTTCGTCAATTTCCCTCACTCCGGCCAATCAGAATTATCCATATTATATCAATTCTTTTCTGTATATTCCTTTGTTTTCAGCATGAATTTTCCTCATACTTTCGGATGAGGCGTATAAAAAACCGCCGGATGTCGCTTCCGGCGGTTTGTTGTTTATTTCGTTTTTTCCACTATGTCATCCACCGTTTTCATGACGGCTTCAGATAATGCGGCAAGACGCTGTTCGCTGTCTTGTAAAGAAGTTCCCTTCACGGCGAAGTAGAACTTCACTTTCGGCTCCGTTCCTGATGGACGAAGGCAGAACCAAGAGCCGTCTTCAAGGAAATATTTCAGGACATTTGACTTCGGCAGATCAATATCTTCTTCATGATGATCGGCAAATACAGTCCGTTTTCCCGTTGAATAGTCTTCAGCCTGCGTGATTTGTTTTCCGGCCATCTGCTTCGGCGGATCGTTTCGGAATGAAGTCAGGATAGCGGAAATCTGCTCGGCTCCCTGTTTTCCTTTTAACGTCAATGACTTCAAGCCTTCACGGTAATATCCGTATTCTTTAAAAATGGACAGCAGCGCGTCATAAAGCGACATGCCCTGCTTTTTATAAAAGGCGCATACCTCGACGGCTAACAGCGCAGCCTGGATCGCGTCTTTGTCACGCGCGAAATCGCCGATTAAGTAGCCGTAGCTTTCTTCATACCCGAACTGGAACGTGTATTGGCCTGATTTTTCATATTCTTTGATCTTTTCACCGATAAATTTGAAGCCTGTCAGCGTGTCAACCGTATCTAATCCGAACGATGAAGCGACGGCGCGGCCCAATTCGCTCGTGACAATCGTTTTCATGACGACACCGTTTTCAGGAAGGGTGCCCTGTTTTTCTTCTCGGAAAGCAGGTAATGCAATAAAAGCGCGCCTGTCTGGTTTCCCGTCAGCACTGTGTACTTGCCTTCGCTGTTTTTTACGGCAATGCCGAGACGGTCGGCATCCGGGTCCGTAGCGACGAGAATATCGGCATTTTGTTCTTCTCCGAGCTTAATGGCATATTCGAATGCCGCGTGCTCTTCCGGATTCGGCGATTTGACGGTTGAAAAATCCGGGTCCGGCAGCTCTTGCTCCTTTACGACGGTGACGTTTTTGTAACCGAGTGCTTCAAGACCGCGGCGCACCGGTTTATTTGCCGTGCCGTGCAGCGGAGTGAACACGACGCTGACATCCACTTCATCCGAAAGCTCGGGATGTACGGAGATGGAAGTCAGTTTTTCAGTATACGGTTTATCAATTTCTTCACCGATTATTTTAATCAAACCTTTTTCTTTCAGCGACTGTTCATCTTCAACTTGAATCGTTAATTCATTTTCTATGGCATTCACTTCCGCAATGACGATGTCCGCTTCTTTCGGCGGCAGCTGTGCGCCGTCATCGCCGTACACTTTATATCCGTTATATTCAGGCGGGTTATGGCTGGCCGTCACGACGATGCCGGCATAAGCGTTCAGCTTTCTCACCGCAAAAGACAGCTCAGGCGTCGGGCGGAGCTCATCAAATACGTATGTTTGAATGCCTTGGGAAGCAAGGGTTTTTGCAGCTTCCATCGCAAACTCAGGAGATTTATGACGGGAGTCGTATGCGATCGCAACCCCTCTTTTTTTCGCGTCTTCCCCCTGTTTCGCGATATACGCCGCAAGTCCGGCGGATGCTTTGCGGACCGTGTAAATGTTCATTCTGTTCGTACCCGGCCCGATTTCTCCTCTCATGCCTCCTGTTCCGAACTCAAGATTTTTGTAGAAAAAATCTTCCAGCAGCTGCTCGTTTCCTTCTGCGTCCGCCAATAATTTTTTCAATTCTGAATCTAATTGTTCGGCCTGATTCCAGCGTTCGTAACTCTTACTCCAACTCATGTTCGTCCTCCTATAATTTCAGCTTATGACCATATTTTAATATGAAGCGGCTGCCCGTGTCACTTGATAACTTAACCAAATGCTTTATGTAAAAAGATAAAAGAAGGGCTCATGCCTTTTCGGCACAGCCCTCCGGTTATTATTGTTCGAGCGGAACAACCGCGTCGTGCAGCAGCGTATTTAACCACTCAGTGTGTTTTTCTT
Source organism: Paenibacillus lentimorbus NRRL B-30488 (assembly GCF_000411595.1). Taxonomy (NCBI): domain Bacteria; kingdom Bacillati; phylum Bacillota; class Bacilli; order Caryophanales; family Paenibacillaceae; genus Paenibacillus; species Paenibacillus lentimorbus. Next base: position 32,116 of record NZ_ANAT01000015.1, read on the forward strand.
TCGTTTCGTCATTCCATTGGAATCGGTCGCTCATGTAATCAATCACGGCCGTTTTATACGTTTGCACCCATTTGATGTCGAAGAACAGTCTTCCCGTTCTGCGGACGAAGAAATCGGCAGGTGTCGCAGCCATTTCTTCTTCGATGCTGTAAGCCGCTTCCGCCAGAATGTGAACCGGAATCTGGCGTTTTTCCGCTTCATCTTTCAGGCCTTCAATCCGGCTGAATACATTTTCAACGTTAGAGCCGTATCTGATGGCTAACTGCTTAGCGGTTTCCTGTGATAAACCGATTTTCAAGCCGTCTTTTGTCTTTGCTTCCACAAATGACTCGAAGTTTTTAGAGCCGCCGACATGTCCGCCGGAAATCGGCATCGTCTTCGTCTTGCAGCCGCCGAAGTCCTGGCCGCCCTCTTCTTTCAAGCGGTCGCGGACAAGATCGACAATGTGCTCAGCCATTTTACGGTAGCCCGTCAGTTTTCCTCCGGCGATCGTAATCAGGCCTGATTGAGATGTCCAGATTTCATCTTTACGGGAGATCTCAGACGGGTCTTTCCCTTCTTCGTGAATAAGCGGTCTGAGGCCGGCCCAGCTTGATTCAATATCGTCCGCCGTAATGTTCAGTTCCGGGAACATATAATTGATGGAGCTGACGACATAATCGCGGTCCTGCACCGTCATGCGCGGGTGCTCAAGTTTTTGTTTGTAAACCGTATCGGTCGTACCCACGTATGTTTTTCCTTCGCGCGGAATGGCGAACACCATCCGGCCGTCCGGCGTATCAAAGTACACCGCCTGTTTAAGCGGGAATACGGATTGGTCGAATACGAGATGGACCCCTTTTGTGTGCTGGAGATGTTTTCCGCTTTTGCTGTGGTCTTTTTCTCTCAGCTCGTCGACCCACGGACCTGTCGCATTGACGATTTTTTTGGCGTACACTTTGTATTCCTTGCCTGACAGCAGATCTTCAATTAAAACGCCGACAACTATTCCTTTTTCATAAAGCAGTTCTTTCACTTTAGAATAGTTGACAGGCTCCGCACCGAATTTAACGGCTTCTTTCATGACTTCAATCGTCAGTCTCGCATCGTCCGTCCGGTACTCTACATAATAGCCTCCGCCTTTTAAGCCGTCTTTTTTGACGAGCGGCTCTTTTTGCAGTGTTTCTTTAGCAGACAGCATGCTTCTGCGCTCTGATTTTTTTACTCCCGCTAAATAGTCATACACACGCAGGCCGATTGAAGTAGAGAATGAACCGAACGTGCCGCCTTTATGAAACGGCAGCAGCATCCATTCCGGCGTCGTGACGTGCGGGCCGTTTTCGTACACGATGGCGCGTTCCTTACCGACTTCAGCCACCATTTTGACTTCAAATTGCTTCAGATAACGCAAACCGCCGTGGACAAGCTTTGTGGATCGGCTTGATGTGCCGGCCGCGAAATCCTGCATTTCGCTCAAAGCGACTTTCATTCCCCTTGAAGCAGCGTCAAGCGCCGTACCGGCACCCGTAATACCTCCGCCTATAATAAACAGATCGTATGTTTTTTTAGTCATGTCTTCCAGCATATGATCCCGTTCCAAACTTGAAAATTGGTGATTCATCATTACGCTTCCTCCTTGTTGTCACGGTATAGAAAAAGAGACCACAACAGCCAAAGCGCATGTCATCACTTTGGTGCTGTGGTCTCTCCTCATCTCAGGACCGTTCCTATTAACTTGTTTTCAGTATACCATAATTTTATCTTATTTAAAAGCCATAGCTGCATTTACTGCTTTTTTCCATCCGCCGTACAATTCATCGCGTTTTTCATCTTCCATTTCCGGTTTGAATTGCTTATCAAGGTTCCACTGATCGGCGATTTCAGTGCTGTCCTTCCAGTAGCCGACAGCGATTCCGGCTAAATACGCGGCACCGAGCGCCGTCGTTTCATTAATTTCCGGACGTTCGACCGGCACATCAAGCAAGTCGCTCTGGAACTGCATGAGGAAGTTATTTTTTACCGCTCCGCCGTCTACACGCAATGTTTTTAAAGAGATGCCTGAATCAGCCTCCATGGCATCAAGCACATCTTTCGCCTGATATGCGAGAGATTCAAGCGTGGCACGGATAAAATGCTCCTTCGTCGTTCCGCGTGTCAGGCCGAAAACTGAGCCGCGCACGTCACTGTCCCAGTACGGTGTGCCCAATCCGACGAAAGCGGGCACGACATAAACACCGTCAGCGGAATCCACACGCTCTGCGTATGTCTCGCTTTCTTTCGAATCCTGGAACATCCGCATGCCGTCTCTCAGCCATTGGATGGCAGAACCTGCGACAAAGATGCTTCCTTCCAATGCATACTCGACTTTTCCGTCTAATCCCCAGGCGATTGTCGTCAGAAGGCCGTGATCAGAAGTGATGGCTTTTTCTCCGGTATTCATCAGCATAAAGCAGCCTGTGCCGTATGTGTTTTTCCCCATGCCTTCTTCAAAGCACGCCTGACCGAACAGCGCAGACTGCTGGTCTCCGGCCGCTCCCGCAATCGGAATGTTCTTACCGAAGAAATGATAATCAACCGTTTTCGCGTACACATGAGAAGACGGTTTCACTTCCGGCAGCATGGATTTCGGCACGCCTAAAATATCAAGAAGCTCGTCATCCCATTTTAATTCATGGATATTAAACATCAGCGTTCTTGAAGCGTTTGAATAATCCGTTACGTGCGCCGCGCCTCCGGACATTTTCCAGATGAGCCATGAATCAATCGTTCCGAACAGAAGATTTCCGTTTTCCGCTTTTTCCCGCGCGCCTTCTACATTGTCAAGAATCCATTTGACTTTCGTTCCTGAGAAATAAGGGTCGATCAAAAGTCCCGTTTTTCTCTGAATGTATCATTATATCCTTTTTCACGAAGCTCTTCGCAAATGCCGGATGTTTGTCTCGATTGCCACACAATCGCATTGTATACCGGCTTTCCGGTATCTTTATCCCATACGACCGTCGTTTCCCTTTGGTTCGTGATGCCGATACCGGCAATTTGATCAGCGCTGATTCCGGACTCGGAAATCACAGTCGCGATAACGGCGAGCACCGATCCCCAGATTTCGTTCGCATTGTGCTCCACCCAGCCCGGCTGAGGGAAATGCTGTGTGAATTCCTTTTGAGCGGAATGCACGATTTTTCCTTCTTTATTAAAAAGAATCGCTCTTGAACTTGTGTGCCTTGGTCAATTGATAAAATATAGGTCTCCATGATGCCGCTCTCCTTTTTAAATATATTCAGAATTTGATAATGTTTTCTGTGATTGAGATTTCTTGGTATAAATATAGAGTATGAAAAGCACTACAACCATTATAACGCTTACAAACCAAAAGCTAGGTGTCACATTTCCTTTAAACGCGGCATTGTAAAATACGCCGCCGAACGCACCGCCCATGATCGGACCGATTACGGGAATCCAGGCATATTTCCAATTTGACGGCCCTTTTTCGGGATCGGCAGAAAGGCGTGAGCGATTCTCGGCCCCAAATCCCGCGCAGGGTTGATCGCATATCCGGTCGTCCCTCCAAGAGAAATCCCGATAGCAACGATGAGGAATCCGACAATCAGCGGGTTCAGCCCTTTTGTAAATTCATTCGCTCCGATTGCCAAAATGCCGAGCACAAGCACAAACGTACCAATGACTTCACTTATCATATTCCCAAATGTATGAGGAATACTCGGGCCGGTCGAGAAAACGCCCAGTTTAGCGGCCGGATCATCCGTCGCCTTCCAATGCGGCAGATAATGAAGGTACACAACAACCGCACCGATCATTGCTCCGATCATCTGTCCCGTAATATAAACAGGGACGTCTTTCCAAGGAAAGCTGCCTTCAAGCGCAAGGCCTATCGTTAAAGCCGGATTCAAGTGAGCGCCGCTGATGCTGCCGACGGCATATGCCGCCATGGCTACTCCCAATCCCCAGCCGAATACAATAACAATCCATCCGGATTGGTATGAAAGCGATTTCTTTAAATTGACTCCCGCACAAACTCCGCCGCCGAAAATAACAAGCAGCATTGTACCGATTACTTCTCCCCAAAATGCTGTCATCACCATTCCTCCTAAATGACAAAATAGCAGGTTTGACAGAGTTATAGAGAATAAAAAACCCACAACAAACCGCTTTACGCTTTATTGCTTCCGTAAAGAGCTGTTGTGGGTCTCCGGATCTCCATCACATAGTATTAACCTAGGTCTATTGTAACAATGGGTGTAAGCGGTGTCAATCTTTTTTTGTCATAGAATGTTCATATTTAGCCCATAGTTCGGTGTCTGAAGTCGTCACGGCCGTGGCTCCTGCCTGCAAGGCGTTTTCAACGTCCTGCTCCGTGCGGATAAAGCCGCCGGCAAAAATCGGAATCCCCGTCATTTCTTTAATTTCTCTAATTAAAGTCGGAACGATGCCCGGGAGAACCTCGATAAAGTCAGGCTTATGCTTTCCGACGAATTCCATGCTTTTCTCCATGGCGCTCGTATCCAAGAGAAACAGACGCTGGATCGCGTATATTTTCTTTTGTTTCGCTTTGACGATGACTGATGATCTCGTCGAAATGATGCCCGCGGGCCGGATATCCTGACAAATAAACTCCGCACCGTATTCGTCATGCTTAATGCCGTGAATTAAATCGACGTGAACCATCAGAAGTTTTCCGTGTTTTTTCGCTTCATTCACGACACCTTTTAATTGACCGAGGTGGATATCTAAAATGACGCCGTATAAGAACGGACTCTCTAAAAATGCATCGAATTGCTTCATATTCCGGATAGCCGGTAGAATCTTCTGGTTGTGAAAACTCATGTTTTACTCCTTTACATTAAAAATCAATGCTCAGCACGCTTTCCTTGACGGTCGAAATGATGAAAGAGAGCTCCTCGTCGGACAGGCAAAAAGGCGGAGACAGCTGAATGACATTATTATATCCCGCTACAGTATCACCATTTTTCCCGACAAGCAGGCCTTTTTCTCTGCAGGCGGTGATGACGTGCTGCACAAGGGCGGCATCAGCGGGTTCCTTCGTGATTTTGTCCTTGACGAGCTCAATGCCGGCAAGAAGGCCTTTGCCCCGTACATCGCCGACCGCCGGATGTTCTCTGAGCGGCTCAAGCTCACGGAGCAGCCGTTCTCCAAGCTCCCGGGAGCGGGCGATCAGATTTTCGTCCTCCATCAATTGCAGGTTTTTCAAAGCAAGGGCGCAGGCTGCCGGATTGCCTCCGAATGTATTCACGTGCCGGAAGCGGCCGTACGGCTCACCGCCTGAATACGCCTCAAAAATCTCCCGTTTTACTGCCGTTGCCGACAGCGGCAGGTAAGCGCTCGTAATGCCTTTTGCCATTGTGACGATGTCCGGTGAAACGCCGTAATGCTGAAATCCGAACGGCTCTCCCGTGCGGCCGAAACCGCAAATGACTTCATCACTGATCAGAAGCGCGCCGTGGCGGCGGCAAATATCCTCTACCTTTGCCATATACCCGTCCGGGGGCATCAGTATCCCTCCGCCTGTAATAATCGGTTCCATAATAACGCCGGCAATCGTTTCGCTTAACTCCCACGTCATGATCCGGTCGATTTCATGCGCGCTTTCCAATGTGACGGCATCGCCGGGATTCCGATAGAGATCAGGCGGCGCCGCGTGCAAAAAACCTTGTGAGAGCGGCTCATATTTATATTTTCTCTGCGCCTGACCGGTAGCGGCGAGCGCCCCCATCGTATTGCCGTGATAGCCTCTGTACCGGGAGATGAATTTGAAGCGGCTGTGATCGCCGTTTTCAATGTGGTATTGGCGGGCAATTTTGAACGCGGTTTCATTTGCTTCCGATCCGCTGTTGGAAAAGAAGATTACATAATCGCCGCCGAGCCATTCATTCAGTTTTTCCGCAAGCTCAATCGCGGGTTGATGGCTTTGGGTCAGCGGATAATAAGGAAGCTCCTTCAATTGGCTGTAAGCCGCATCGGCAAGCTCCTTTCTCCCGTATCCGATATTGACGCACCACAGTCCTGACATGCCGTCCAAATACCGCCTGCCGTCAATATCCGTAACCCAGGCGCCTTCCCCTTTTTGGACGATTATGCTGTCATCCGGCTCCGCCCCTTTCATCGCGTGCCAAATCAGCTCTTTATCCTTTTGTTTGAGTGACTGATTTTTTTGTACATGTTCCACACCGCTCATCTCCCTTTCAATATCATTGCACTGTATCGAAAGCTGCCCGGCTTCTGCGCCGATTCTCATGGTGAAGTTTTCCTCTTAATAAGAATATAAAGGCGCGGCATGGGCGAGTCAATAAAGCGGCGGCAATTAAAAAACGCTTTCTCCCAGAAAGCGAAAGGGCTACAAGAGCATATCCCGAAACCGGGGCCGGCGCAAGTGTTTTTATAAAAAAACCCGCCCCTTAAGCGGAGCGGGCATTTTTTTATTTCAGATGCGTAATCCGGTAAATATCTTTGCGCCGGTCTTTCAGCTGGCGCACGGTTCCGTTTTCACGCTGCCTTCTTAAGATTTCAAGGTCCACATCCCCGATCACGACCATTTCGATATTCGGATTCGTTTCACCGACGATTCCGTCTCTGGCGAATTCAAAATCAGACGGAGCAAAAATGGCTGACTGCGCGTATTGAATATCCATATTTTCTGTTTGCGGCAGGTTTCCGACCGTACCTGAGATGACGGTGTAAATTTGGTTTTCAACCGCTCTCGCCTGAGAGCAGTACCTTACGCGCAGATAGCCTTGGCGGTCTTCAGTGCAGAACGGCGTAAAGATAATTTTCGCCCCTTGATCCGCGGCAATTCTCGCAAGCTCCGGAAATTCGATATCGTAACAGATCTGAATAGCGATCTTTCCGCAGTCCGTATCAAATACGCGCACCCTGTCTCCGGCGCTGATGCCCCACCATTTCCGCTCATTCGGCGTAATGTGAAGCTTATATTGTTTTTCAATCGTGCCGTCACGTCTGAATAAGTAGGCGATGTTATAAATTTTCCCCTCTTCTTCAACGAAGTGGGAGCCGCCGATGATGTTGACATTATATTTCACCGCGAGATCTGTAAAGAGGCTGATATAGTCCTCGGTATATTCGGTAATCCTCTGAATGGCCAGACTCGGAGAACGCTCCTCGAGAAATGACATGAGCTGCGTCGTGAAAATCTCCGGAAATACCGCGAAATCAGATCTCGCATCTGAAGCCACATCGACATAATATTCAACCTGATTGGCAAATTCCTCGAAAGAGTAAATCTTTTTCATTTCATATTGAATGACGCAGATGCGCACCGGAAATGCCGATTTGTAATAGCGCTTTGACTGCGGCAGATAATCGACATTGTTCCATTCCATTAATGTCGCATATTTAATGGACGCGGTGTCATCCGGGAGATAATTCGGATTGATCCGCATGAGCGTAAATCCGTTCATCAGCTGGAAAGAAAGCACCGGATCATAAATCTGATGGCGCGTCACCTGTTCGACATAGGCTCTCGCCGTCATTTCTTCCGCATACTTATGATAATTCGGAATCCGCCCGCCGATAATGATGCTTTTCAGATTCAATCGTCTCGCCAAGTCTTTTCTCGCCTCATACAGCCGGTGTCCGATTTTCATCCGTCTGTATTCCGGGTGAACCATTACCTCAATCCCGTACAGATTCAATCCGTCCGGGTTGTGGTTCGTGATATAACCGTCGTCTGTAATGTCCTGCCACGTGTGGCGGTCATCATATTCATCGAAATTGATGATCAGGCTTGAGCATGAACCGATAATTTCCCCTTCATACTCGGCGCAAAACTGACCTTCCGGAAAGTGAGCGAGATGGCTGATTAAATGCTCAGGCTCCCACGGCTCCATCCCCGGAAAACAATCCTTTTGCAGCTCAATAATTTTGTTGATATCTTTCTCTTCCATATTCCGTATGACCATTTTCTTTTCAAAACGGGTCAGATCAAGTTTCTCAGACAATGCTGCTTCCCCCTGCCGGTTCGTTTTGATCGTTCAATCGCTGTAAGAGTAATTCAAGTTCCATTTCCGCCATCGATTCCAGTCTGTGATCGTATTCTTCAAATAACAGGGCGCTTGTTACCTTATTCGGGACGATGACACATTTCATGCCGGCGCGTTTGGCTGCGATTGAGCCGTTGACCGAATCCTCAAAGGCAAGACATTCAGAAGGTTCAACGCCTAAATGTTCCGCAGCTTTCAGATAGAGCTCCGGATTGGGCTTCACTTCTTCTACGTCGTCAGCCGTCTGAATCACTTCAAATTCATCAAACAGGCCTAATTCCTTCAGATGGCCCGACACCCATTTAAAATCTGAGCTGGAAGCGAGCCCCACCTTCAATCCTAATTCTTTTGCCGCGGCTAAATAAGCCTCCACCCCGGGACGCGCCGTTTCCGTCTTCATCCGCTGTTCGAAGCGCCCGCGCCTGACCGCCGTCAGTTCATCATGATCGAGCTTTCTTCCCAGCTGCTCCTCTAAATATGCGAATGGCTTAAACCCCGCCGCCGTTCCGATCACCTTTCCCCAGACGGATAAAGGCAACGTTGAACCGTGTTCCTCAAACATTTCCTGCAGCACTTCATATTCATGGGTTTCTGTATCTAAAATTAACCCGTCAAAATCAAAGATTAATGCTTTTATCAATGGTTACAGCTCCTTTAGCTAAACGTACTGACCTATGTATACACTATACCGTGAATTTCTTTCGCGTTCAAAATGTAACATTCTCACGGAAAGAAGAGCCTGCATGAGTGCAAGCTCTCTTCATCCGTTACTGTGTGTTTTGACTGGAAATATTAGAAAGAGCCGCTCCCGCAGACTCATTTGAACGCTGATCGACCGCTAAGTCTCCAAGCGCAACGATCCCGACCAGATGATTTTGATCGACAATGGGAAGGCGGCGGATTTGGTGTTGGGCCATCAGATGTGACGCCTCTTCAAGACTCATTTCCGGGTTTCCGGATACAACTTGAGAAGACATCACGTGTGAAACAGGTGTTTGGCCGTCGCGGCCTTGAGCCGTTGTTCTCAATGCGATATCACGGTCTGTCAGCATTCCTTTTAATTCCCCTCCGTCAACGACGGGAATTGCTCCGACATTATGCTGGTGCATCAGCGCAGCCGCTTCCTGGATCGTTTGGTTGGGAGAAACGGTAGCCACGTGGGTAGTCATTGATTGTTTGATTGAACTCATTGTAAAGCACCCCTTTCGCATTTTATTATGCTCGGGGATTTGACTCATTATAAAGGGAGTTAGAGGAAAGAAATTGTGGTATCATGTCAAGGAAGCAAAAAAGAGCCTGTCAAAAGGCTCTTTATACCCGTCAGATCAGCCTTCTGTGACCGCAGGCTTCTGATCCGGCCCCTGTCTCGAAATCATCATAGGTAAAGGGAAAATTCATTCCGCATTCATTCAGCAAAGCGCAATTTTTATCAAACAGCGCCCGCTCTTTGACATCATATACGGGGTGCGGCTTTGACAGCATGATATGTACCGTTTGCAGACAAGCCATAATTTGAAACGCTTCTTTTAAAGTTCCTTGGTAACGTTGGTTTTGTAAAGACAATACGCCCCTTTTTTAAAGCGCTGAATTTCCAGTTCGGAGAAATAAAGAGGAAAGACATTTTGAAACAATTCAGAGGAAAGCTCTTGTATCGCGCTTTCTTGTCCGTCAGTCGCTGCGTTCACAATTCTCACATCAATCACCTTTCTTGCCATGTGAATATCCTTAATCTTTATCAAGAATAGCATAGAAAAAAACGCGAAAGCTAAGGTAAGTGTTTCCTATTGAAACAGCCGCTTTCCGCTTGAAAAGGAGCTTTATGATATGAAACAAAATGACCGCGGTCTGGAACTCCTGATTACGGAAAAACACGCCGGACAATGGCTGTTTTCAGTCCTGAAATCTGAATTCCAGGCGTCAAAACCCGTGATAACGGAATGGATGAACCAAAAAAGCATTCAGGTGAATCGGACATCCCCGAAAAATAACATCATACTGAAAACCGGAGACCGCTTATTCATTGATCTTCAGGAAAAAACGGGTTCTTCGGTGATTCCTGAATACGGAGAGCCGGACATTTTATTTGAGGACCGTCATATGCTGATTGCAAATAAGCCGGCGGGAATGCCGACTCATCCAAATGAAGAGGGTCAGACCGGAACCCTCAGCAACCTGATCGCTTACCATTTTCAAATCAACGGCGAACAGGCGAAAGTGCGCCACGTTCACCGTCTTGACCGTGACACGTCAGGCGCGGTCGTTTTTGCGAAACACCGCCTGGCTCATGCAATCCTTGACCGTCAGCTCGAAACCAAAACATTAAAACGCACCTATATCGCCGCGGCGGAAGGAAAAGTCACGCCGAAAAAAGGCACGGTTGACTCGCCGATCGGCCGCGACAGGTCACATTCCGTCAGACGTCGCGTCTCACCCGGCGGACAAGCCGCCGTCACCCATTACAAAGTGAAAGGCTATCATCCCGGTGCGCAGCTTACATTGGCAGAGCTTGAACTGGAAACCGGGCGAACACATCAAATCAGGGTGCATATGGCAAGCATCGGCCATCCGTTGGCGGGCGATGACCTGTACGGCGGAAGCAGGGCGCTGTTTCACAGGCAGGCGCTTCACGCCAAAAAAGTCAGTGTCTTCCATCCGATCTCAGGAGAAGAAATCGTTGCCGAGGCGCCGATGCCGGCTGATCTGGCTCATTTTACCGAAACGTATTTTTCTTAAACCGGGTCGGCATATATAATATATCGTTTCGGCGCATTTCCAATGTAAGAAAACGGATAGCAAGTGGTCAGGATCAGTTCCTCCCGCTTATGTTGAAGGGTGATGACAGACGTATCATCCCGGCTGACGATTTTTGTACGGCTGATTTTATAAGAAAACGTGCCGTAAGACAAAATCACGTTCAGTCTGTCTCCTTTTTTCAGTTCGCCGGTCCGGCGGAACACCGTGTCCCTGTGGCCGGATAACACAATTTGACCGAGATCGCCAGGATAATAGCTGTCCTTATAATGTCCGACGCCTTTTGCTAAATCATCTGCGTCAGTCCCTTCGACGATCGGGAGCTCAGCGTCAATTTCAGGGATTTCTAAAATGCCGCTTGCCTCACCCGTTTCGGGGTGAAATTCTTTTTTGCGCTGTGCCTGCACAGCGCTTTTTGTTTCGTTCTTTTCCAAGACAGGTTCTGTTGCTTTTTTTGCTTCTTCAAGCGATTGGTTCGTTTTCATATGTGAATCAATGATCTTCCAGCTTCCGTAACATGTGATGATAACACCTGCGATGATGACGAGAAGCGGAATATGTTTCAGTTTGTTCATCGTGTGCGGGCTCCCCTTTTCTTTCTGAAAAGCCAATATACGCCGGCACCCGTGATCACCAGGCCGGCCAATGCCGTCTGATGGCTGCCCGCTGAAGTATCAGGCAATGGGCGGCCTTTTTGTGTGCCGCTTTCAGTCTGTTCTGTGCTTTGTTCCGAATTTGCAGCAGACGCCGGACGGGATTCGGGAATTGACTGCACTGTATCGGATGCTGTTTCTTCTGCGACAGGACGTTCAAGTTTTTTGGCTTGATCAGGCTGTTCTGCTGCATCCGGTTTTTTAGCGGGTTTTTCCGCTTGAGGTTTTTCTCCTTTATCAGGCCCGGTGCCGCCCGGTGTTTCCCCGCTTCCCGGCTGATTGCCGGTGTCATCAGGCGTTTCGGCGGCTGATGCCGTGCGGATTCGGCCGTCGGTTTGATAAGAAATCGGTGCGGAAAAGCTTTTGACATAGTCTACTGTCGCTTCCAAATCCTCAGGCCCCGTCACCGGATTCTTGCCGAGTTTCCCGATCGGACCGTATTTTGCCCCCGCCGCTGTCGCCATAAATTGATTGACTGTTACTGTATATCCTTTTTCGGGCTGTATGTCTGTGCCGTCCGCCATCTTCATATCCACCGCTTGTCCGGTTTCCGGGTTCCATGTATAGGAAAATCCGCTGATGCTGTAATCCGGTCCGTACACCGGAGATATTTGCGCGTTGATGATCTCCCGCAAATCTTTTCCTTTGATTTCAAGCTTCGTCAGCACATTGCCGAACGGCTGTACATTATATAGGTCTCCCCATGTGATCGTCCCTTTTTTATGCCGTCCCGGATGCCTCCCCCATTCATAAGCGCAAAATCGGATTTCATCTTCGCTTTCATACCGTCGGCAATCAGATTTCCGAGCGCCGTGTCGCCGTCATTTGAATATCCGCCCGTTATATCATGGGCCGCTTCCCCGACCGCTTTGCTGATAATCGGTTTCACTTTCTCTTCATATTTGCTTAATATGCCTGCCGCATCCGGATCAGGCTTGATTTTACTTTGATCGATATATTGGATTTCCGCTGATTTTTTCACGATATCCTTCGACTCTTTATCAAGTTCGAGATCGGCGATTCCGATTGCTTTTCCGTATTCAAATGCCTGCACGATCAGCTTGCCGTTGATTTCTCCGTTTACGACTTTATGATTGTGCGCGGCGAAAATCACGTCAATCTCTGAGTCTGTTCCGCTTGCAAGCTTTGCGGATTCTCCCGTGATGGCTGAGCCATTTTGTTCAGCAGACATATGAGCGAGCACGGCGATTGCTTTAATTCCTTTTTTCTTCAGGTCAGCGGCGGCGTCATTGACGGCCTTTACCTCATCCGTAAACGTAATATTTTTAATTCCGTCCGGAATGACCATGCCCGCGGCCGATCTGGTTACAACCCCGATAAATGCGACCGGAATTCCGGAAACGTATTTGATTTCATACGGCGGCAGAAAGGACTCCCCTGACTTCAATTTACAGTTGGCGCAGACGAGCGGGAAATTTTGGCCGTCATAACCGCTTGTCCCCTTACCGTCCGGATGATCTCCTCCATTGATGATCCGTTTAAGCTCATTCGTTCCTTCATCGAATTCGTGATTGCCGACAGTTCCGACATCAAAACCGATGTCTTCCATCAGTTCTACTGTCGGTTCATCCTGAAAAAGGGCTGACACGGGAGAGCTGCCCCCGATCATATCGCCCGCATGCACGACAAAGGCGTGTTCTTTCTCGGCTTTCGCCTTTTTAATGTACGCGGCGGCGTAGTCCATCCGTCCGAAAGTGCCATCCGGTTTACCGTCTCCGTTAAGGTCAAGCTCATATTGCTGATCAATTTTTCCGTGCAGATCATTCATGCTGATGATTCTGAGCGGGATACGGCCGGAGTCTTCAGTCTGCCGTTCTTTATACGCTTTATCCGTTCCAGCTTCATTCAGTGATCCGGCTTGTCCGATTGCTTCCGCATCTTTCACGCTGAACATCATAAAACAAACCGTCAGCAAACAGCACGAAAGACGCAAACCCCTTTTTTTCTTCATTCATTTCCCCCCTGTCTTCTAAGAAATACGTTAGCTTATTTTCTTAAAAATCACATCACTTTTTTGTAAAGATTGTCTTCGCTGGCGCAAAATAGTAAATAATCCCCACGTAACGAAATAAGTCTTGATGTATAACGGATCGGCTTTTTTCACATCTTAAATGTGATTTGACATGAAGGAGGAAAACAACCAGTGGAACAGCAGCAGAATCAGCAGCAGCCGCCAGTAAATCAGGGGATTCCGGGTTCACCGCAAGTGAATCACGGAGGACATGAGCTTTTCGATATGCATGAAGTGCTGGCCGGAACAGTCGGCGTTTTGGATCAATTTATGATGCTCAGACAGTTTATTCAGGATCAGCAGCTGGCCGACATTCTTGACCGCCAGTATCAATTCATTCTCGGACTCTATAATCTGACGGCAGAATGCTTTAAGACCGGCCAAAAGCCTTCTCAGGAAACGTCGACATATATGATGGAGGAACAGAACCAGGCCGTCTACGGTATAAAACCGACTCAGCCGAAAAAACCGAATCAATCATTAAATGATGTCAAAGATCTCGGAATAAGCGGCCATATGCTCGGCCTGATTAAAGCTCAAGCTTCTCTCTTGACGATGAGCTCGCTTGAAATGACCAATCCCGTCACAAGAAGAGTGCTCTCCGCCCAAATTCAGCAATATGTCGAAATGGCGTACGAAATCTTCTTATACCAAAACAAACACGGTTATTATCAGGTTCCTCAGCTCAATGCACAAGATATGCAGACCATGCTGAATTCATTTGCGCCGGCGCAGGGACAGCCGCAAATGCCTCCGATTAAAGGACAAATGGGACAGCAGCAGCAAAACCTCCATTAATGAAAAAAACGGCGTTGGAAACCTGACTCTCCAATGCCGTTTTCTTTTTTCATATGCTTTTGTGAAATCATGTTCAAATTGTTTCAGACTTTCTTTCGTAGCTGCTTCAAAGCCTTTTTCAAAATCCTGTGTTTCGGCGGTTTTATTGATAATGGTTAAGATAATGCCTTCTCCGAATGTTTCGGTTAAATCCTTTATCATATAGAAACTTTGCAAATAAACATCCGTTTCATATTCCATACGCGATTTCTGCCATTTTCGGTCGGTCGTTAATTGATCAAACGGCACGACGGAAAATGCAATCGGATCAATGACCACATCATAATGCGCAACCCACTCGCTCAGCCCCTCATGAAACCAAAGCGGAAATACAGACGTATCCGTCCCCAATTGCCGTGTTTTTTGATGAAACGCGTAGTGTGTATATTCATGTATAATCAATTGCTTATACATGAAAACGGCCAGCTCATCTTTTTTCAAAAGCTGTTTTTTCTCTTCTGGCAAAAGCCCCATCATCTGCTCCTGCTCTGAATAAAAACCGACTACATTTTTCAATCCTGAGTATTGCTCCATTTCAGCTTCATCTGAAAAGAAAATGAGTTCAAGAGGCGCCGCTCCTTTATAGCCGACAATGATTTGGTTGATACGCTTTGCGTGGTCCAGCGTAAGCTTGGTCAGATCCAAGAGCGGCTTTTCATCCGCCGTATAGTAAATCGCTGTATGTTTGTAAATTTCTTTATTCATGTGTTCAGTCACTTGTTCCTTCGTCGGAACAGAGCGGCTGTTTTGGCCTGACAGGACGTACATCATACTTACTGAAACGGCTGAACTGACAGCCAATATGACAAGGACTCCGCACAGGATCAGAGTGAATGCGGCCCGTTTCCCCATGCCGTCACGCAAACAAGCTCCCCTCCCCGATCCTTTAATTTTCATCTCATTCTTTACTTTATGCTCAGGAGCGCTGGGTCGTGACGGCAGATAAAATAAAAAAGCCGCAGCAAATGCGGCTTTTCCATTCATTTATTTATTGGGGTTTGGGAATACACGCTGCACCATTTGGCCGAATTCATCAAACAGTCCGGATACCGGGTGGCCGTTTTGGATTCGTTTTCCGTAGCCTTGCATACGTTCAACGAAGTCCGGGTTCGCTGATACATATACAGTCCGGACATGTTTATCGGCTGATTTCACCTTATCGGTAATCTTATTTTTCAAATGGTTGGCGATGGCGCCTTTTTGTCCGTTTGTCAGAACAACGGCTACATAAGCGCTGTTTCCGGCAACGATCACAGTCGCATTTTTAACTTCTTTTAAATCAGTCACCTTGTCGGCGGCTTTATCAGCCACTCTCAGGTTACGGTTGTCATTGTGATCGGTGTTTTGGTTATGACGGTTCACTGTATTCATATTTGTCGCACCGTCGTTAGGCGTGTTGCGGTAATTTACATTCTGGGTGCGGTTGTCATTTCGTTTTCCTTCTCCCTGGTTCCCCATACTGCACCCTGCGGTAATCAGCATCGGCAGAAGAAGGGCAGAAATAACTGCTTGTTTTTTATCATGTGAATTCCTCCTTTCTCACTTTACGTATAGGTTTTTCTATTCGGCGGGATTTATGCACGCCGTTTGCATTCTGAGCGGTTTGGATAAATATCAGAAGGAAAGGGAAAGGTAAGGCGTAATCAATTGAATGAGGAGGGATTTAACTTGTTCAGACAAAAAAAGCGGCATCAGCCCGACAGCGCTGCTGATCGGATCATCGATTCTGATTGCAGCTTTATCACCCGAAATCCGCCGGAAAATCTCCGGAATGGTTTCAGGCCGAATGCAGCATAAAGATGGTACACACTCCATGCAGCCTGCTGACCTGATTCAACAGGCTTTCAGCGGGGAATCCGGCGGACAGCAGCACACGGACAAAGCACGGCATTCACAAACCGGCTCCATGCAGCCTGCTGAGCTGATCAAACAGGCTTTCGGCGGGGAATCCGGCGGACAGCAGCATGAGCAGACTTCCCGCAACCACTCCGGCTCATCCCATACGGACGGACAGGCAGACCGCAGTAAAAAAACTTCGCCGAAGCCTCACTATACCGAGCCGATTCACTTCGAAGAAAGCGCGGTTAATGTTTTAAATGACAGCACCGTGATGAATATGCTGGAAGAAATTGAACCCGGAAATCATTAGAAACAAAAAAATCCTTCATTCGTTCAACGATGAAGGATTTTTCGTTTTAGCGCTACTTAAGCTTCTTCAGCTTCAATGACGATTGAGGAATCATTGTACACCGCGGTATCGGTTTCCTTCGTCATTTTACTTGTTAACAGCCCTGCGGTCATACTGCCGCTCACATTTAAGGCGGTACGCCCCATGTCAATTAACGGCTCAATTGAAATGAGCAGCCCGGCAAGCGCGACAGGCATGTTCAAAGCGGATAGGACGAGCAGAGCCGCAAATGTCGCGCCGCCCCCCACACCTGCTACACCGAATGAACTGATTGCCACGATGGCGATGACGGAGATGATAAATCCCGGTTCAAACGGGTTTTGCCCTACTGTCGGCGCAATCATCATCGCGAGCATCGCCGGGTAAATGCCGGCACAGCCGTTTTGACCGATCGATAAACCGAATGAACCGGCGAAGTTCGCAATTCCTTCAGGGACGCCCATGCTTTTTTGCGTTTTAATATTAAGCGGCAAAGCCCCTGCGCTTGAACGGGACGTAAACGCAAACACCATGACAGGAAATGCTTTTTTCACGTATGTGATCGGATTTAAACCGCTGAACGTAATCAGCAGCAAGTGAATGATAAACATGACGATAAGCGCGGCGTATGAAGCGATCACAAACATCCCCAGTTTCGCAATGCTGTCGATGTCGCTTGTCGCGATCGTCTTTGTCATAATCGCCAATACCCCGTAAGGCGTCAGTCTTAAAATTAATGTCACGACGCGCATAATAATCGCGTATACCGCATCGACAATTCCGCTGAACGTCGCGGCATGCTCCGGCTGCTTCCGTTTCACGCCCAGAAAAGCGATGCCGAGGAAAGCGGCAAAAATAACGACTCCGATGGTGGAAGTCGGTCTGGCTCCCGTGAAATCAAGAAACGGATTTCCCGGCAGAAGCTCAACGATTTGCTGAGGCAGCGTTTTGGCCGTCATATCCTCAGATTTTTGCTGCAGCTCCTGGCCTCTTGATAACTCGGTGCTTCCCTGGTCGATATGAACGGCTTTCAAATCAAAGGAAAGCGCCGAAACAATTCCGACTGCCGCGGCAATTGCTGTCGTAGCGATCAAAATTCCGATGATCAGTCCGCTGATTTTCCCGATGTTATGGGTCAGTTTCAGCTTCGTAAATGCGCCGAGAATAGAAATAAAGACTAGCGGCATGACGATCATCTGAAGCAATTTGACATAACCGCCGCCGGCGATATTAAACCAATCAGCCGTTTGTGTCACGATATGTGAAGCCGGCCCGTAAATCAATTGCAGTGCAAAACCGAATACAATGCCTAGTCCGAGCGCGGTAAAGACACGTTTAGAAAAGGAAACGTGTTTTTTTTGCATGACAAACAGACCTGCTATAAGCAAAAGCATAATAAAAACATGTAAGACTACAAATAAATTCTCCAAAACAGGTAAACACTCCCTTGCTCATTATCCTTTAACACTATATTATATCAATTCCGATCGGTCAAGTAAGGATTGACAATATATGTATTTTTATTGATTTTTCTCTTTTCTTTCCACCCTTTCTCTAGTAACTTATATAAGGGTGATTGTTATGCTGAAGGAACTGTTTCTTAATTTAACGATTTTAATCACATTTAATTATCTGTTCACCCTTCTTTTTAAAGAGTCGCTTTCGTATAAAGAAGACCGTCCGATGTTTCAATTACTGAAGGGGACGGTCTGCGGGCTTTTAGGAGTTTTTCTGATTGTTTTCGGCTTTTCTTACTCCGATTCCATCATTGATCTCAGAAATATCCCCATTATCATCGCCGCTCTTTACGGAGGCTGGGTGTCTACGGCAGCCGCCTTTGCGATTATCGTCGCAGGCCGTATCCTGATCAATTTCAATGCCAGCGCCATTTTTTCCATCGCCGCAGTCGGGGTTATTGCGATACTTTCTGCGGCCGTCCTCAGAGGAAAAAAGCCGGATCACAAAAAGGCGTTCGTTATGCTGCTTTTTTCAAATGTTATTTTCACCCTGACGCTGCTGTTTCTTATGCCTGAGCAGCCTGCCGGGGCCCTCGTTTA
Source organism: Paenibacillus lentimorbus NRRL B-30488 (assembly GCF_000411595.1). Taxonomy (NCBI): domain Bacteria; kingdom Bacillati; phylum Bacillota; class Bacilli; order Caryophanales; family Paenibacillaceae; genus Paenibacillus; species Paenibacillus lentimorbus. The sequence goes on from NZ_ANAT01000015.1 coordinate 50,625, forward strand.
TTATTGGCTCATTTCCGTCTTGGGCGGAATGCTGTCACTGTATATCATTAAACACGAAGCCGATGCCCGCGTTTTGTTCAAGCAATACAAGTTTCAAGCGAATTATGATTTTCTGACGGGGATTTTTAATAAGAGAAAATTCGAGGACGTCTCGCGCGTTCTGTACGATCGGGCGTCTCAATCCCCCTCGTCTCAGCTCGCGCTTATTTATTTGGATATTGATCACTTTAAGCAGATCAATGATCAATACGGGCATTATGAAGGGGACCAAGTGCTGAAGGAACTGGGGGCACGCCTAAGGTTCTTACTCAGCAGTTCTCATACGTCAGCCCGCATCGGCGGGGAAGAATTTGCCGTGCTTATGCCCAATTGCACGTATACAAAAGGGCTTCACCTCGCAGAGGAAATCAGGCACACGATTGACGCGAACCCGATTCTGCTGACGAGCGGAGATACAATTCCCGTGACCGTTTCCCTCGGCATCGCGCATTATCCGACAAATACACCGGATCCTCAGACATTGCCCCTGATCGCGGACCGGATGCTGTACAAAGCGAAAACATCAGGGCGCAATCAAGTGTGCAGCACTGAAAAAAAGAATGATCGCCCGAAGAGGAAATCATTCTTTCTTTTCAGTGAGAAAGCCGCCCCTCAGGAAAACGGGAATCAGGCTGCCCTCATATTCTTTTTCAATCAACGCCGCGGTATCGTCTGATTGATACAAAGACAGGAGTTTTTGCATCCGTTCATCATCTTTATCCTCAGCTCTGACGGCGATCAGATGAATATACGCTTCCTTCATTTGCGCCGATCGGATCAGCGCGTCCTTCTCCGCATGAAATCCTGCTTTTTTCGCCTCGCTTTGACTGAGAACTGCTGCGTCAGCATGTTCCGCCGCCTGATAGGCGTTCTTTTTTGTTTCCGTTTTTAAGGTCAGATGCTTCGGGTTGTCCTTGATCATATCAGTTGAACCCGTACCGGTGAATCCCTTTTTCAATGTAATCAGTCCGGCCTCCTGCATGAGAAAAAGCGCCCTGCCGAAGGCCGCCGCTTCATCAGGCACGGCAATGACCGCTCCGTCCGGTATATCCTTCAGCCGTTTATGTTGCTTGGAATACACCCCCAGCGATGCCGCATATGTCGTTCCTAAAGGAGCCAGCTTCTTTTTCACGTGAGGCGGCAAAGATTTAAAATTAGTAACGGATTGAAACGCATTGGCGTCGAGATCCCCGCCGGCAAGTGCCAAATCGGCCTCGGCATAATCCGAAAACGTTACCAAAGAAAGCTGCAATCCTTCCTCACCGGCTTTTTTCGCGACAAACTCCCAGATCGATTGATCAGATTCATTGATTCCGATAGTAATGGTCCGGTTCCCGTCAGGATAATCGCATGAAGTAAGTGACATGATCAAAATGAAAAGAAACAGACTGTTTATAAGCCGCAGATTCAAGTTGACCTACTCCCTATCTATTTTTATGTACAGAAGCTGCACCATGGTATTCGGGCTCATGATTACATACAATACCGATTAAAAAAAGGGTTGTCAATTGCTTCCTTAAGAGGCTGCAAAGCGGTTTTTATCAGCTGGAAATGGGCTGTTCTGGTCTCAAATCAGATTTCCGTATCAGAGCGTTTTCCTCTTAAAACATGTTATTTCGAAAAAAGTTACATTTAGCAGTTGTTTTTTCTTCGGATTACTGGTAGAGTAAAGGTAATTATTTTTGTTCGAACTATCTTTAAGAAGAAAGTTTTGTAAGAGTTTTCGTCTTGGAAGTTTGTTTTAGAGCAAGAATAGTGAATTTAAGCGTTATGTCGCTTTAGGAGGAAATTTCATGTTAGAAGGTAAAGTAAAATGGTTCAACTCTGAAAAAGGATTCGGATTCATCGAAGTAGAAGGTCAAGACGATGTATTCGTTCACTTCTCTGCTATTCAAGGCGAAGGCTTCAAAACTTTAGAAGAAGGCCAATCTGTTTCTTTCGAAATCGTTGAAGGAAACCGCGGACCACAAGCTGCTAACGTAACAAAAGCATAAATTGTTTTAAAAAACCTGCCGGTGTACGCCGGCAGGTTTTTTCATCTAAAACGAAAAGCTGTTTTGCAAAGGCAAAACAGCTTTTTTATATCAGGTGGCAATATCCCGTTTTAAGAAGACGCCGAATGCGAGCGCCAGAAAAATAACGAAGTAAATCACAAGCATCACAACAGAAAATGTCATCGTCATCCCCTCTACTAAAGGAGTCCCGTTCATATATTGCGACAAATCCGTGTTCGCAAATAAAATATATTTGGTCCATTCAAATTTCGCAGCAAGAAATACCGTCGCCGTGTTCCCCATAACCAATAGAAAAATAGAAAATCCGACCGCTAATGAGCTGTTCCGGAATACCGCAGACAGCATAAACGCCATCGTCGCAAGCATAAAAGCGGAGACAGATTCATAGACATATGTTTTAGCGAGGAAAGCGATGATATTTTGCTCAAAAACATGGCCGTCTTTGTATACGAGATGAACATCAGCCGCAGTATCTCCGCCTGTACCGAAAAAGACCAATCCCAACAGAGCGGAGCCGGCAAATAAAATCACAAGCATCAGCAGTCCGAACAGCAGCACCGTCATATATTTAGATAGCAAAATCTGAAAACGGCTGAGCGGACGGATGGCCAGCAGCTTGATCGTCCCCCAGTTGAACTCATTCGCCACGATGCCTGCGGCAATGATAATCGTAAACAGCCCGGTCAAAACAGTCATCATCGAAGAATCAGCTACGTATGACCACACTGTGTACCCTGTATCCTCGGGGATGTTATGATCCATACGGTATTGATTTATCGCGACATTCTGTTTCAGGTTATCAATGAGCGTCTGATTTCCGGTTTCCTTCATCTGCTGTTTCATTTCTTTGTTTTCAGCCTGGAGCTCCTGTTTCCAATTCGGATTGGCTTCGCTCGAGGTGAAATGGTTTGACAGAAGCGCAAAACCGATCATCGAAACGCCTAAAATCACAATCATAGCCCACGTGCCGACGCGGCTGAAAATTTTTATCCATTCATTATAGATCAGCTTAAACATATTGAACCTCCTCTTTCGTCCCGCCGGTAATCTCCAAGAAACGGTCTTCCAAAGATTTTGTCATGATTTTCACTTCATATAAGCGGATGTTTTCACGGACGAGCAGTGATATCACATCAGGCACTTCCTGTTTGGACAGCTGGATCTCAATGCCGTTTGTCTTCTTCACACAGTCAAACTGATTCAAAACGGCAAGAGCCTCTTCTCTTTGTTCAATATGGAAGAAGTATGTATCTTTATCCTCTTTTCCTTCATCCCTTACTTTTTGAATATCGACAAGCTCTCCTTTTTGCAGAATGCCGATTCGATCGCACATTAGCTCCATTTCTGACAGAAGATGGCTTGAGACGATGACAGCCATTCCTTTTTCACGTGTCAGCTTTTTCAGATGGTCCCTGATTTCTCTGATGCCGGCGGGATCGAGGCCGTTTGTCGGCTCATCCAGAATCAGCACCTTAGGATTATGCAGCAGGCTTTGGGCGAGGCCGAGACGCTGTCTCATCCCGAGAGAGTAGGTTTTTACTTTGTCATGTATTCTGTCCTGCAACCCGACGAGCTCGATGACCTCATCTATTTTTCTTTCGTAACGCCTTTTACCATCCTTGCGTACTGCTGTAAATTTTTATAGCCGCTCAAGAATTTGTACAGCTCCGGGTTTTCCACGATGGCTCCGACGTGCCTGACCGCTTTTGCATAGTTTTTCGTAATGGATTCCCCGCAGATTACGATGTCTCCCTGAGACAGTTTCATTAATCCGACCATCATTCTGATCGTAGTGGTTTTCCCCGCTCCGTTCGGCCCTAAAAATCCAAACACTTCGCCCGCCCGGACGGAGAAGCTCAGATCATGAATAATCGTTCGTCCTTTTATCGTTTTCTTTACCTGTTGCAGTTCTAATACGGTTTCCAATTAGAATCCCCCTTCTATTTCATGCGCCTGCATGACGCTTCTATACCATTGCAGCACGGACATTCCTTCCTGTTCCCGAATTTCTTCGACCTCGCGCCGTTCAGCGATTTTCCCTTTTATGAAAACCATCACTTCGTCTAACAGCGTCTCAATCTCGCCGATCTCATGCGTGGCGATGACAACGATCTGGCTGTCAAAATCAATATAAGATACGAGACTGTTGACAATCGACTCCCTGACCGCCGGATCAAGACCTGAAAACGGCTCATCCAGCAGAATGACCGATGCTTTTCTCGACAGGGCCAAAACGATTTTCATCCTGCCCCGGCTGCCTTTGGACAGCTCTTTTATCTTCTGCTCCGCTGAAAGATTCATTTCCGCTAATAGGTTATGTGCTTTTTCCAGCTGAAAATCCGGGAATTGCGAATGATAAAATGTGAGCATATCACCGACAGTCGTCCGGGCGGAAAACATATCATGTTCGGTTAAATAAGCCGTACGAAACAGCATGTTCCTGCTTACTGCGCAGTCTCCCATCCGGACGGCGCCCGATGTCGGGAACGCAAGCCCGGCAAGCATTTTAAGCGTTGTTGATTTACCGCTTCCGTTCGGCCCTAAAATTCCGTAGATTTTACCCGGAGACAATGAAAATGATACATCGCTGACCGCGATCCTGCGGCCGTATTTTTTGTTACGCGTTCAAAATCAAGATTCATCGTTTGCTTCCTCCGCATATTGTTTGATCCCGTCGAGCATTTCCTCAGGAGATAACCCCAGCTCCGCCATTTCCTGAATAAAGCGTTTGAAAACGTCTTTTGTCAGCCTGTCTTTCAGCTCTGCTTTCAGATCGGATCTTTCCGCTATAAAGGTTCCCTGTCCTCTTCTCGTCTCCACGATCCCCAGCCTTTCCATTTCACTGTACGTTCTTTGTATCGTGTTCGGATTCACTTTCATCTGTACGGCCATCTCCCTTACGGACGGCAGTTTGTCCCCCGGTGAAAGCTCACTTCGGATCAGCCGGTAATATATACGATCGGCAATCTGCAGATAAATCGGCTTGGATGACTGAAATTCATTCTCCATCATTACACCTCAACCTTTCGATTCAGCAGCATAGAGGCCAGCGCGAGACAGAGCGCTGCAAGCACGATCACTGCCAGGAAGCTGAAAAGCGAAATGTGGACGGCTTTCAGCTCCATCGTCCATCCGGTCAATTTTGTATAATGAAAATGAAAATTCGCATACACTTTTACCGGCCATAAATCATGTTGAGATGAAGTGAAAGGCGTAATGATTTTATCGTCAATATAGGTCCAGACAAATGCAAGCACGATGCAGATCACCCAACGGAGGACGGGAAAATGTTTTAATGAGTGAAAAACAGTCCAAAATACGGCCACGATCACAGATAAGTACGCTGAACTGATCAGCAGGTAAGCATTCAGCCCGGTTAATGTGCCGGCCAGGGGAATGGCGTGTTCCAGCGCTCCTTTTGCAGAAAGCATCCGGTACATCCAAATGCCGTAACCGGTCAGCGCCAGCTGCCCGATCAACTGATACAGCAGTGAGGCCGTCAGCTTGGAAGCCAGCAGATAAAATCCCCCATTCGGATTGTAAAGCCACAGCTGGTTTTTTCCTTCTTTATGAAGGTGATAATACATAAAAAGCGGCGCTACAAGAAATTGAAAAAACCCCATTGCCGTAAAAAAGCCGAAAATGACGAGCGGTTCTTTCTGACGGGCAGCGATGACGTGGGCTGCAAACGCCCAGCAAATCATGCCGCAAAGCCACACCGCGAGCCAAATCCATGAAACTTTCGCATCTTTTTTCAGCAAACCTAAAAACGATGTCATTCTTTCTCTCTCCATTCGGATCAAGTGTATGAGTAACATAGTACACTAGATCATCATGTATTACAATATCTTCAATAAAAAAAAGACAAATCCACTCTTACGCGGATTTGCCTTTTCAATTACTTCTTTTTGTTTTTTAAGGAGAGCAGCGCATCACGATAGCTGCTATCCTGCATTTTGCCGCCGCTATCAGGAGCGTTTGGTTCCTGATCCGTCTCAGAAGTCTTAAACTTCTGAAGCGCCTGACGGTACACATCATCGCCCATTGTATTCTTTTTCTCACGGGGAGATTCAGATTTTACAACGACGGGAGCATGCTCGGCTGAGCGCTCCTCGGCCGGATCATGCTTTTCCGGCTGTTCGGCTGTAGTGCCGATCGCTTCTCTCTTTTCTTCTTTGACATCCTGTCCTGCAGAAGTGCTGCGGACATTGAATGTGATAAGAAGTGCAATCACAATGACAGCAGCAATAACCGCTATAATAATGGCCATATAACCCTCTCCTTACTGTCGTCCGGCAGTTAGATTACCAGTGACCTGGCTGACACGTCTGCCAAGCGCACGGCCTAATTGAAGGCCTTCTTCCGTCATCAGCACATCGCTGTCAACCGGGCATGTGACGCCCGCGCCGTAGTAAGAGCCGTACAGCGCGTTTTCAGGAACGTTGCCGGGAAGACCGACAACAATCATGCCTTGGTGAAACATAGGAGTGATCAGATTGTGCATTGTCATTTCTAATCCGCCGTGTGTTGTCGCCGTCGTACAGAATACAGCGCCGACTTTATCAATCAGCTCGCCTTCAGCCCACAGATAGCCGAGTCTGTCGATCCACGCTTTTAAGCCTGAACTGATGGTGCCAAAGTGTCCCGGGCATCCCCAGATAATGGCATCCATGTCTTTCAGCTTGCGGATGTCTGCTTGATCGACATGGTCGATCAGGACTTCAGCCTCAGCGTTTTCTCGTGCTCCTTCGGCAATGGCTTCAGCAAGATGTTTTGTGTGTTCGCCTTCACTATCGTACACTACGTAAATTTTCATTCAGGAAACCTCCCATTCAGATGATTAAGATTCCTTCACTTCTTTAGGGGCCGGGAGCAATGACAGCTCCTCTTTTTTCTTCGCCCGCTGTTTGTCTTTCCGTACGTCACGCAAGAACAGGCTCAGGACTACGCCGATAACCGCAAAGATCGTCGCCCACATAAACGCGTCATTAATCCCCATAACGTTGGAATTAAGTGAAGCTGTTTTGTAGAGATATGAATAAACGGTTTGTTTCGCCGCATCAAGCGACATGTTCATGTTGACCATTAAATTCGAAACCGCGCTTTGGAACGACTGCATGAAGCTTGGATCAGCCGTGCTTGTTTTATCCGCAATCTGCGAATAATGCATTGTCGTACGGTTCGTATAAATCGTTGTGATCAAACTTGTTCCGATTGATCCGCTGATCTGGCGGAGCGTGTTGCTCATCGCCGTGCCGTGGCTGTTCAACCGTGCCGGAAGCTGGTTCATTCCGGCTGTCATAACAGGCATCATTAACAGTGACATACCGAATGCGCGGATGGCATAGACAAGCATAATGTGCGTGTAAGGTGTGTCAATTGTCAATTTTGTGTACTGGAATGTCGTTGCGACCGTGATGACCAGCCCGATAATCGCAAGCGGTCTCGGACCGATTTTGTCAAACAGAATACCGGAAATCGGCGACATAATCAGCATGACAATCGCGCCCGGCAATAGCAAGAGACCCGATTGCAGCGCCGTAAAGCCGACTAAGTTCTGCAGGTAAATCGGAAGCAGGAACATTCCTGTGTAAAGCGCAACGGTAATAATGATATTAATGACACTGGAAAGTGAGAAAATATCATATTTAAATACCCGGAAGTCGAGCATCGGTTTTTCAGAGCGCAATTGCTGAATGACAAACGCGGCAATCGCGATGACACCGACAATGACGGTAGACAGCACGATCGGATCTCCCCAGCCGTCGCTGCCTGCTTCACTGACTCCGTAAAGCAATGAGGCGAATCCGACAATAGATAGAATCGCACCCAAGCTGTCGAGTTTGATTTTTTGCGGTTCCACCAAGTTCTTAAAGAGGAAAAACGCTATGATAATAACGATTGCCCCGATCGGAACAAGGCCGTAGAACATAATGCGCCATGTGTAATGCTCAATGATCCAGCCGGATAGAGTCGGTCCGACCGCCGGAGCAAACATCATCGCAAGACCGAAAATCCCCATTCCTTTCCCCCTGCTTTCAGGCGGGAAGATAAGCAGAATGGTTGTCATGACCAGCGGCTGCAGGATACCGCCGCCGACCGCCTGAATTAACCGGCCGATCAGCATGGTTGAGAAGTTAGGCGCGATTCCGCAGACTAACGTTCCCGCTGTAAAACAGAACATGGCTACGAGAAAGAGGCTTCTCTGTCCGAACCGGGTAATTAAGAACGCAGATAACGGAATCAAAACACCGTTGACCAGCATGTATCCGGTCGTAAGCCACTGAATCGTCGTCGCACTCACACCGAACTCGGTCATTAAGTGCGGCATCGCCACGTTAAGAAGCGTTTGGTTCAAGATCGCCAGGAATAACCCGGCCATAAGCACAATAAGCAATGTTTTAGGACTTTTTACTTGATTATCTGATTTAGCCACCTAAGACAACCTCCCTTCATGGTTTGATGACTGATCTGTATTATTCAGAGATTTTTACAGATGCGTTCATACCAGGAAGCACCTTGTCAGATGGGTTGCTGAGTGAAATTTTAACAGGAACTTTTTGCGTTACTTTAGTGTAGTTGCCGCTTGAGTTTGAAGAAGGCAGCATATCAAATGTTGAATTTGTCGCATAACCGATTTCTTCTACTGTTCCGTCAAATGTTGTATTAGGATCGCCGTCAACAATTACGTCTACTTTGTTTCCTACTTCAATGTCTCTAATGTCTGTTTCTTTAATGTTTGCAGTGATGTAAAGGTGTTTCATGTCAATTTCCTGGGCAATTGTCGTACCGGCTTGCACCATTTGGCCGTTTTTCACTTCGTTTTTCACGATTGTTCCATCCATGATGGCTTTAACGTCAGCATTTTGCTGTCCTTTAATTTTTGCAACAACGTCGTTTTTGCTTACTTCTTTCCCCTCATCAAGGTTCCAGTCAGTTACTTTACCCGCAGCAGGAGCTGTGATAGCAGCCATGTCGCCGGCAACTTTCGCTTCATCGGTTTTTACATAGTGTGTGCTTTGATAATAGTAGTAAGCACCTCCGCCTATAATTGCAAGAACAACAATCAAACCGATAATGTTGGTCAGAATTAAACGTCCTCTGTTCATTTTGTTTTCTCCTTTCGTTTCTTCCTCTATCATTTTGTGGAATGATGATAAAAATATGTGGGGATTTTTTTATTTTCCGTTTTTCACTGCACAGCCGTTTGCAAGCTTCGTTAAACTTTCCGCAAGCTTGCGCAGGTACTGCAGTTCAGCGGTATTGAGCTGCCGGTATAAGACCGCCGCTTTTTCGGCATATTGAACAGCAGCTTTCTTTAGAAGTTCTTCCCCCTCTTCGGTTAACTGAATCATAACAACACGCCGGTCGTCGTGATAGTCGCTCCGAACCATTAGGCGGCGCTTATACAGAATATCGGTCATTCTCGTGACAGACGCCGGTTTCAGATCAAGCGACAAAGCCAGCCTTGAAAGCTGCGTGCTTTTGCTCTTATGTATTTTGAACATCAGCAGATACTGCAGCACTGTAATATCAAAAGGTTCAAGCACTGTCTCCAGAATCATTTTCTGCTTTTTGTAAATCGATCTGGAAGTATCAAACAGTTGTTCAAAACTGAGCAAAGCGAGCTCTGATTCAATCACCGTATTTTCACCTCATTCCCTTAATAATAGTTCACAAGATAAAATATTAATAAATGAAAGAAGGTTTGTAAAGAGAAAAGTTTCATTTTTTAAGGATTTTTTTATGCCGTTTTTTCTCTTTATTTTTAATTTAAAAAAGCCGGGTGAAGAACCGCGGCCGCACGATTCTTCACTCGGCTTTATATTTAATACGATGCTTTGCTTATATCGGCTTCCTCATTTTTAAAAAAGCTTTTCAGCGCTTGAAATACGTCCGATTTCTGTTTCAGGATGTAGTATTTAAATTTATCATCTTTGACATTTTTATAGGCGGACATGAGGGTGGAATGCCTGTTATATTGATTGACCTCACCGTAACAGAACAGATTCGATTTTTTCATGATGTCATTGACGAGCTTTACGCACCGGGCGTTATCCGAAGTCAGGTTATCTCCGTCTGAAAAATGAAACGGATAGATGTTGTAGCGGGCGGGGTCATATTTTTCATCAATTAATTCAAGAGACTTCCGGTAAACGGAGGAACAGATGGTGCCCCCGCTCTCGCCTTTCGAGAAAAAATCTTCTTCCGACACAACCTTCGCTTCCGTATGGTGGGCGATAAATTCGATATCAACCGTTTCATACTTTGTCCGTAAAAATCGTGTCATCCAAAAAAAGAAGCTCCTCGCCATATACTTTTCCCATACGCCCATCGAACCGCTTGTATCCATCATGGCTAAAACGACAGCTTTCGATTCCGGCTTCGTCACATCATTCCATGTTTTGTATTTCAAATCTTCCGGATAAATAGGGTAAAACGACGGCTTGCCTGTCATGGCGTTTCGTTTATAGGCCGACAGCATCGTCCTTTTCTTATCGATATTCCCTGTCAGCCCGGTTTTCCGGATATCATTGAACTCGATATCGGTATGGACGATATTGTCCCTTTCCTTTTGCTGCAGATTCGGCAGTTCTAATTCCTGAAACAGCGCTTCTTCCAGATCCATCAATGAAACTTCCGCTTCATAATAATCCTCGCCTGCCTGATCGCCTGCTCCCTGGCCTTTTCCGGCGCCCTGCTTTTTATCTGCGCCGTCTCTTGCGACGACATCGCCGACTTCGCTGTCGCCGTCGCCTTGGCCGACATGTTTATTTTTATCATAGTTATAACGGATTTTATATTCATCAAGCGAACGAATCGGGATTTTCACGACATCTTTTCCGTTGGACATAATAATGCTTTCCTCAGTGACAAGATCCGGAAGGTTGTTTTTTATCGCTTCCTGCACTTTCTTTTGGTGGCGCTGCTGGTCGTCAAAGCCTTTGCGATGGAGGGACCAGTCTTCCTCTGAAATCAAAAAATTTCCGCTGTCATTACGGGACATGAATTCCCCTCCTTAACCGTTATGGTCGTTTTACATGTGTATTCCGGCTTGGTCCTGTTTATGAAACAAGTCCGGCGAAAAGATTTATTTTTATCTTATGCCGGCCGGACTCTCCAATTGACAAACAATTGCGAAAAACAGACAAAAGAACCCGTCCTTTTACAGACGGGCCTCTCGATGAAATCAAATATCAGCGGTTTAACAAGCTTCCGACATACTTCAGCAGTTCATTAGCGCTTGTCGAATTATAGCCGTGTTCATCTATTAACCTTGCCACTACCTCATTGACCTTTTTAAGCTGCTGTTCATCCGGCGTTTTGGTGGAGGTCGTAATTTTCACTACATCTTTTAAGTCTGCGAACAGCTTTTTCTGAATCGCTTCGCGGAGTCTTTCGTGCGAATTATAGTCAAAGCGTTTTCCTTTTCTTGCATAGGCGGATATGCGGATTAAGATTTCTTCGCGGAACGCTTTTTTGGCGTTTTCTGAAATGCCGATCTGCTCTTCAATGGATCTCATCAGTTTTTCGTCAGGATTCATTTCTTCACCCGTCAGCGGATCGCGAAGCTTATTTTTATTGCAGTACGCTTCCACATTATCTAAATAATTGTCCATAAGAGTTTTCGCGGATTCTTCATATGAATAGACGAACGCCTTCTGCACTTCCTTTTTGGCGATGTCATCGTACTCTTTCCTGGCGGCGGAAATAAAATTCATATACCGCTCTTTGTCCTCGGCGGAGATGGACGGATGCTGGTCGAGTCCTTCTTTTAAGGAACGCAGCACGTCAAGCGAATTGATGGATTCCATATTTTTTCTGATAATCGTTGAGGAAATGCGGTTGATGACATAGCGTGGGTCAATTCCGCTCATTCCTTCATCATGGAATTCCTTCTTCATATCCTCCAGATCAACGGAATTGTAACCTTCAACGCTTTCTCCGTCATAGAGCCTCATTTTTTTGACGAGATCAATATCAGAGCGGTTCGGTTCCTTCAGCCGGGTCAAAATAGAAAACATCGCGGCCACTTTTAATGTATGGGGGGCGATGTGTACGTCAGAAACATCACTTTCAGAAATCATTTTTTCATAAATCCGTTCTTCCTCTGACACCTTTAAATTATAAGGAACAGGCATCACGATGATCCTGGAGTGAAGGGCTTCGTTTTTCTTATTGGCAATAAACGAGCGGTACTCCGTTTCGTTCGTATGCGCAACAATCAATTCGTCGGCGGAGATGAGCGCAAACCGTCCGGCTTTGAAATTCCCTTCCTGCGTGAGTGACAGAAGGTGCCAAAGAAATTTTTCATCGCATTTCAGCATTTCCTGAAACTCCATCATTCCGCGGTTCGCTTTATTTAATTCACCGTCAAACCGATAAGCGCGCGGATCTGATTCCGAGCCGTATTCGGCAATCGTCGAAAAATCAATGCTCCCCGTCAAGTCGGCGATATCCTGTGATTTCGGATCAGACGGGCTGAAGGTTCCGATTCCGGTACGTTTATCCTCCGAGAAGAATATACGTTCAACCTTTACATCCTCAATTCTGCCGCCGTATTCTTCTTCAAGCCGCATGACATTAAGCGGAGAAAGGCTGCCCTCAATTCTGATGCCGTATTCTCTGTAGAAGTCGTCGCGCAGATGATGGGGAATGAGATGGAGAGGATCTTCATGCATCGGGCAGCCTTTAATGGCGTAAACAGCTCCGTTGTCTGTCAATGAGTAGGCTTCAAGCCCTTTTTTCAGCATGGTGACAAGAGTTGACTTTCCGCCGCTGACGGGTCCCATCAATAGTAAAATCCGTTTTCTTACATCGAGCCGCTTGGCGGCCGGGTGAAAGTATTCCTCCACGAGCCGTTCCAGAGATTCCTCAAGGCCGAACAGCTCCCTCGAGAAAAAGCTGTATGTCTTTTTCCCGTCATCCTCCTCGATTCCGCTGTCTTTTATCATATTAAAAACGCGAGAATGAGCAGACTGCGCGACCAATGGATTTTCTTTTATGATCTCCAAATAATCAGCGAACGTCCCTTCCCATTTGAGACGCTGCTCTTCCTCTCTGTACTTTTCAATTTTCTTTAATATATCCATAAGAACCTCCTCTATCATGGTTAATGCACTAGAAATAAGGTACTTTGTTACAATCTATGCGGTGACGTGATAATACATGCTTTTCGTTTCTTAAAAATAAAGACGTTATAAGGCCGTCATTGACAAGGGTCCGGTGCACCGTTCATAATGAAAGAAATACAGTTTCATCCAGACTCGGACATCAAATGGAAAAGCAAAGAGGAGGAGACATGATGAAAACGATCATTTTACTTGGGGTCATTCTCACTTTTTTAGTATCCATTTTTACGGCGGGTTACGACAGCAAACCTGAAAACAAATAACGGCAAAAGGGTGCTCTTTATGGAGAGCACCCTTTCCTGTACAACATAACAATGTTTCATATTTGAATATGTTCTTGGACAGTTGATTTTTCATGAGACTTGCAGCTTGTTTGATACTCGATTTTTCCGATTTTGCACCCCGGGCCGATTTCCACACGCTTCCCTCTGACAATGTCCGCTTCCGTGTATTCGAGGTAAATTGCGTCTCCTTCGATCAATTCAGCAGAAAGCATGCCGGCTTTCCGTTTAAGAAAACCGGGTTTCCGTCTGACGGTGATCGATGTGCCGCCGATTTCTTTCACACGGCTTCGGTCATAACGCAAATGGATGTTTACGTCCCCTGCGTTTAACAATCCCGCCACATTGATACATCCTGTTACATGAAGCAACTCCGTCTCGCAATTGCCGCCGACGGTGAGACTGCCTTTTATATGACACTGCTCTCCCGCGGCCCCGCCGCCAATTTCAGCAAGTCCTTTCAGCCTCATCCTGGCGAAACGCATGGAGCCGCCGACTTTCAATGTGCCGATCACATTTGCTGAATGTGCTGATAAATCTCCTGCAACTTCATGCTCTCCGAAAATTTTCAGCCTGTTGATCTCGGCATCTCCGAGAAAAAGTCCCGTGCCGAATATCCGGCAGCGTTCGCTTTGAAGTCCTTCGCCGACAGTTCCTTCCCCTTTAATGCTTACATTTTGGTAGGAACCGCCGGAGGCGTGTCCGGCTCCGTACATTTTTAAATGACTCAATTTTTTTGTCGTTTCCATCGCAGCTCCTCCTATCGTTTCACGACTTTGTTAACCAAAGCGGAAGGATCACATGTAAAATCGCCGCTGTATTCCACAGTCCCAATGGTGCAGCCTGCGCCGATCCGCACATGATTCCCGCGGACTGTCTTCGCGTTCGTGTCCGCCAATTCAATGATGTCACCTTCAATCAGCTCTGCTGTCAGCACCGGGGCCGGCATCAGCTTAAAACGCGTAAGCACGCTCTTTCTGCTCATCACTTTCAAATGGCGGCAGCCGATCTCTTTCACCCGGCTCTCTCCCGCCGCCAGCTTAATACTGACTTCATCGGCATTCAGCAGGCCGCCGATCTTGCATTTGCCTTCCGAACGGAACGTCTCTGTCTCGCAATCGCCTTCAATCCCGGCTTTCCCGGATATGAAAATATCATCAGCTTTCACACCGCCGCCGAAAGATGAAAATCCCGCGACGTTCAGCCGCTCCGTTTTGACATCACCTTTAATGACACCCGTTCCGTTGATACGGATGGATTCAGCTTCGGCGCTGCCGGAAATTTTCCCCGAACCGCTGATCGTCAGCGTTTGCGTCTTGACATGTCCGTCTGTTTTTCCGCTGCCGTTAAACAAAAGGCTCGTGCACTCCACATCACCTGACACCGTGCCGCTTCCGTTGATCTCCACTGTATGAAAACGGCCTCCTTTTGAACTTCCCGAACCGTTAATGATTAATTTATCTGTTACTTCCATTGATGGTCCTCCTGCATCCATTTCGTTTTTAATTCTTCCGATGCCGCAGCAAGCGCCACCCGTTCAACCACTTTGACAGTCGGTTCAAACAAAATATGTTCCGCGTCTGCGATGAAGCACGTCGTTACGCCAAGCTTCCGGAGCATGACAAGCTCCGTATTCGCTTTCAGCTCGGAAGCCTCATACGTTTTCAGCACCCCTGCCGCCAATTTTCCTTCCTCAAGGCTGATATTGCCCGATTGCAAAAGCCCTTCAAGCACATATAAAGACAGCAGCGCGCGGGACGTGAATGTCACGCCGTCTTCGCCATAAACTTGCAGCGCAGCTTTTGAAATCAGTCCCTTTTGAAGCAGTTCCGCAGACGTTATATTGACATCAGTCATTTGCGGAGACAGCATTTCTCTCATTTCATCCAGAGACAGATTTTCTTTCATTTTCTGTATTTTTGAGATGCGTTTTAATATTTCCGCCCTCGGAAAAAATGTTTCCTGGCCTGTAAACGTCGATTTTCGGATAAACCATTCTTCAGGAATTAAATTTTTCCGTTTCCACCGGTACAGCTGCCCGTATGAAATTGATGTTTCTTCCAGCAATTCTTTTTTAGAAATCAGTTGTTCCTCCATGAATCCAGCTCCTTCGATGAATGTATTGTAACATAACACTGTTACGTTGTTAAGCCTGAAAATATAAAAATGCCGTGAACCGCTGCTGCCCGTCTTTTTTATTCAATAAAAAAACGCCCGGATACGGGCGTTTTTTCTCACGTCAAATCTCTGTAATTTTGCTGGCGCAGCGCTTCATATACAAGAATCGCGGCCGTGTTGGACAGGTTTAATGATCTCACATGCTCGGTCATCGGCAGACGCAGGCAGCGGTCCATATTGTTTTCGATCAATTCTTTCGGAAGTCCGCTCGTTTCTCTGCCGAATACGAAGAAAAAGTCTTCCTCCGTATTTGAGTAATCAAATGATGTGTGCGGCTTTTGGCCGAATTTTGTAATGAAGAAAAACTTTCCGTTCTCATATGCTTCAAATAACTCTTCCAATGAATCATGATATACGACGTTGACGAACTCCCAATAATCGAGTCCGGCGCGCTTCAGCATTTTATCATCGGTTGAGAATCCGAGCGGGCGGATCAAATGAAGCGTTGTGTCTGTTGCCGCACAAGTACGTGCGATATTTCCCGTATTGGCCGGGATTTCAGGTTGATATAAAACGACATGTAATGCCACGATGTTCACCTCTGTTTTTTATTCCGCCCACCATTATATCATTAATTACTCTTTTGTCGTATCATCCGTAATATGAAAAAACGCATATCTGATGGAAGGAGTATACGCCGTTGAATCCTCATATGACCAATATCTCATTCTGCTGTCATACGTTTGGGCATTGACGAGCGGCATATTGCTTTTATCTTTTGCGACCACGATCGCCGTATGATTAAAACGGCCGTCTCCTTCAAAATCATAGCAAATGATATCTCCGGGCATCAGTTCTTCAGCTCTTGATACTTGCACCGCGCGAAGCCCTGCCTTGGATTGGGCCAGATACATCTTCATCGAATGCGCGACCGTCCAGCTGTAGCTCCACGAGCTTGCCTTCATCCACCAGCCTGAGCCTCTGTTCGGATGCCCCCGCATCGGTGCTTTTCCGGCATGTAAACATTGGGAAATAAAATTGGTGCAATTATCGCTGAAATTTTTATAAGCGGGGTTTCGTTTATTCCAAAACTTCTCCGCGTACTGCACCGCAGCCAGACGGTCGTATTGAAACGCCCGCCCGAAATCTTCCCGTTCACTCCGCTCATATTCAATTACGCTGTTTCCGTCAGAAAATCCCGCCGGTTTTTCTTTACTTCCCGGTCTTTAATCAAAAGCTCATCATAGAGAAATGCAGTCCGTTCCTCAATCTGCTCTTCTAAGTAAAGGTGTCCGTCATGCTCCTTGCACAAATATTCGAAATGAATCGTGTACATGACGCATAACGTGCCGTCGTCCTCAAGACTGCTTTTGACAATGACGGCTTTTGCCTTCGCTTTCACGATGTCAACTTTCCGTTTTTCAAACAGCTCTTTTTTTCTCGTCAGGACCTCAAGATCGCCGGCCTGCCCATTCTGCCTCATCTCGGTTCCGTTGATTAAATAATGAAGCCGGGCCTCCGCTAAATCTTCAATAATATGCTTCAAGCGCTCCACCCACCATACGATTTTATAAAGAAAAAACACTTGAACTCCGGCCAAGTGCTTTTTCTCTATACATATGTCAGGACCGGCCGGTTTTAGTCTTATCAGAAACCGATAACAGCTCCAGTCCCTTTTCAATTTCCCGTATGGCGTCCTCATCCTGCTCCTTTTGAAGCGCTTTTTCTAATTCCTCCGCATAATCAGGATCACCGATTTTCCCGATGGCCCAGGCGGCCGTACCCCTGATGACGGGGCGCGGATCTTGGTGCATCAAGGCCGTTAATTCCGGAAGAGACGAGGCATCTTTAAAATGAGCCAAAGCTAAAATCGCATTCCGCTGTATCGGCTTCTTGCCGCGCCATGATCCCGATACATGTCCGAATTTTTCTTTGAATTCGCGGTTGCTTATGGTCAAAAGCGGCTTTAACAGCGGCTTTGCGATTTCCGGATCAGGCTCCATCTGCGGATGAAGATGAAAATCTTTCCCCTTATTAATCGGACAGACCGTCTGGCACGTGTCACAGCCATACAGACGGTTTCCGATTTTCGTGCGGAACTCATCCGGCAAAAATCCCTTTGTCTGGGTCAGGAACGAAATACAGCGCTGGGCGTTAAGCTGTCCGGGATTGACGAGTGCGCCGGTCGGACAAGCGTCTAGACATTTTGTGCACGTACCGCACATATCTTCAATCGGCACATCCGGTTCAAAGGGCAGATTGGTGATCATTTCAGCCAGATAGACGTAAGAACCGTATTCAGGCGTGGTGATCATGCAGTTTTTGGCGCTGAAGCCGATTCCCGCCCGTTCAGCCACGGCCCTGTCGGACAATTCTCCTGTATCCACCATTGACTTTGTGCGGATATCCTCATGTTTGCTTTGGAGAAAATTTTCCAGCAGATCAAGCTTTTCCCGCAGCACATCATGATAATCCTTCCCCCAGGAAGCTCTGCAAAAAATGCCGCGCCGCCCGTCCCTCGTGCTCCTCGGCGCATCTTTCATTTTGGAAGGATAAGCAAGGGCGATGGCGACGATTGATTTGGCTTTCGGGAGAAGCAAAGACGGAGTAACCCGTTTTTCAATATCCGGCTCTTCAAAACCGGATAAATAGCCGAGTGATTCCTGAAGAATCAGCCGGTCCCGCAGACTGTCGAACGTATCAGCCGTTGTAAACCCGATTTTGTCGACTCCGATGCTTTTGGCGTATTCGATTAATTCCTCTTTCAGTTTATGAATATTCATTTTTTGCACAGCCTCCTTTCTTTGTGATCAGGCTCCCGCACGGGTATAATAGAGTTTTATCATCCCGAAATGGAGTGAACACACTTGAACATCAGTTTAGATCCACTTATTGCTGAACGGGTGCCGGGGATCAAAGCGGCAGCCGTCTTATATGAACAGATCGAAGTCGGGCCCGCTCCGCAAATGCTGAAAGGCCGCCTCCGTTTATTTCAAGAATCTCTTTACTTTGATTATGCTGACGGCGGTATAGATGAGCAGCCTTTTGTTAAAGAGTGGGCGCGTATGATGGAACAGCTCAGTCCCGCCTTTTCAGGACAAAAAACGCCGATGGAGCTTATGCTCGGCGATATTTCCCGGGAACGATTCATTGAAAGTGTGAATTCAGCCCATGATACCATACTTTTTTTCTCCTTGAAATATTCATTGCCCATCATGGCGTATGACGCCGCAGAAATAGATGAACCGATTTCGATTACAATCGGAGAAAAAGAACACGTACTTGCTTTCTCCGACTCTGGCGGCATTTTCGGCGGCCTTACCGGACATATCAACACCCGCCCTGTAACAACCGGCACAAAGAAAATGCTGCAGCTGATCTTTTTCCCGCCTTCATTTCATGCCGACGCGGCGGATGAGCTGCTATCATCTTTAACCAAAAATGTTTGAACAAATTCACGGAGGCACGCATACCGTCTCTTGGCTTTCATAAAAAGACACGCCTTCGTGTCTTTTTTCACATAAAAAAACGCAATACTTCGTTTATCAGAGAAACGAAACACTGCGTTAATAACGTATGTATGGAGCGGGTGATGAGAATCGAACTCACGACATCAGCTTGGAAGGCTGAGGTTTTACCACTAAACTACACCCGCATCAAAGTTTTTTTGTCAGTACCGATTTGATGTTTCTAATATTACATGTATATTTTTTTTCGTCAAGGGAATGTTAAAAAATTTGTCGAAAAAAATTCTTTTTTTGTCCACATGTTAAGTTAGGTTTACATTTTGTTAAGAATCTCATACAATATAAAAAAGAAGAAAACTTGAGGTACGCCCTGATGATGAAAAATAAAGTAAAAGAGCTGAGAGCCAGATTCGGCTATTCTCAGGAAACGCTCGGAAAAGAAGCCGGAGCCACCAGACAGACGATTGCAGCGATTGAAAAAGGAGATTATGTGCCTTCACTCTTATTGGCGCTTAACATCTGCCGGGCTTTCTCACTGCCGATGGAGGAAGTTTTCTGGCTGGAGGAGGAGAAAAAATGAGTTTGAAAAGAAAAGCGTGTTTTCACCTTGCACTCTACGGATTGGCCTGCTGGACGCTTATTTCCTTTATGGAAGCGGCGCCGCGGATCGCTCAGTTTTTCCAAACGGAGGGGAGCGGTTCATTTGAGCTGAATATCACTCCGTTTCTGCTGTTTACCGTTTGTGCCGCATTGTATATCTATGCCGAAAAGAAAAACGAAACGGCAAAAAGCACAGGCTTGTGCCCGATGAATTTGAGGAACAGGATGAAAGAGAACAAATGATGACGGCTAAAGCTTGCCGTTCCTCGTATATCGCCATTTACTTCTCATTGCCGGCCGCAGCCGTTCTGCTTTTGTTTTATCCGCTGATTCAGCCGCATCTACCTTTTTTTCCGATTCTTTTGATTTTCATTCTGATGATGATTCAGCATTTGGCTTATGTTTTCACTTTTCATAAGCACGGCAAAAACTCCGGTTCATGACAGATCCGGAGTTTTTTATGTTACCAGCTCGCTTTTTTCACCCCGGGAACCCGGCCTTTATGGGCCAGCTCCCTGAATGCGATTCTGGACAGTTTAAATTTTCTCATATATCCGCGGGGCCGCCCCGTCACCGTACAGCGGTTATGAAGCCTGGCCGGAGCAGAATCACGCGGCAGTTTGCTCAGCGCTTCCCAGTCGCCTTTCGCCTTTAATTCTCTTCGGATGTCCGCATATTGTTCAACAAGCTTCTGCCGCTTGAGCTCTTTGATCACTTTTGATTTTTTAGCCATTTCAGCACTCCTTTCAAATCGTAATAATTACGCTTTGTATCATATCATCCAGATGAGCATCGTGCAAGCTAAGCGCTTAAAAAGGCGGGTGAATACCCGCCTTCACTGCCGGCATTTCCCCGGAAATGAAACCGCAGAAAGCACCCGCCGTCAATGATCCGCCTTGCGACGTCATCAGACTGTCGCTTTATTTCCTCTTGCAAAATGGTCGTTTCCCATTGCTTCACCCAATCTGCGCTCAAGCTTTTTAGTCCGCTCATTCTGAAACGGCAGAAGCGGAAACACGAGTTCAGCCAGATAATAAGCTTCTTCCAGATGCGGATAGCCTGAAAAGATAAACGACTCAATGCCGAGTGCCTGATACTCTAAAATTCGATCAGCGACAGTCTGCGGATCACCGACAAGCGCCGTGCCCGCTCCGCCTCTGACCAGTCCGATGCCGGCCCAGAGATTCGGGCTGATCTCAAGCTTCGAGCGGTCACCGTTATGAAGATCGGCCATCCGTTTTTGTCCCGATGAATCAGCGCGCCGGAGCGCAGCCTGCGCTTTCGCAATTGTCTCTTCGTCTAAGTGGCTGATTAATCGTTCAGCCGCTTCCCATGCCTCTTCCTCAGTCTCCCGGACAATCACGTGAAGTCTGATGCCAAAACGCATCGTCCTTCCTTCCTTGGCAGCCTGTTTTTTAACGGTTTCAACCTTTTCTTTTACCTGCTCCGGCGGCTCTCCCCATGTTAAATAGACATCTGTATGTTTCGCAGCAGCCTCAATTCCCGCCTGTGATGAACCGCCGAAATATAATGGCGGATGCGGAGACTGTTTTGGCGGAAACAGGAGGTTGCTGTTTTCCACCTTGATATGGTCCCCTTCATATGTCACCGTTTCGCCCCGCATGAGTCCGCGCCAGACGGTTAAAAATTCTTCAGTCGCCTTATAACGTTCATCGTGGCTGATAAACATGCCGTCTCCCGCCAGTTCATAAGGATCTCCGCCTGCTACGACATTTACAAGCAAACGGCCGTCTGACAGCCGGTCCATTGTCGACGCCATTCTCGCGGCGACAGACGGCTGCATCAGTCCCGGCCGGACCGCCACTAAAAATTTCAAGTCACTCGTTTCCCCCGCTAAAGCGGCAGCCGTCAGCCACGGGTCTTCACATGATCTCCCCGTCGGCAGCAGAACCCCCGTATACCCGAGTCTGTCCGCCGCCTGTGCCACTTGCTTAAAATAAAGATGATCCGCTGTTCTCCCTCCCGTTTGCGTCCCTAAATACCGGCCGTCACCATGCGTCGGAATAAACCAAAGAATCTCCATATGAATCTCTCCTTTTTTAATAGGTTACCCTTCATAACTGTTCCGCCATTTTAATAGTTTCCGCTCGAGCATTCTGACCAATGCATCTGTCAGCTTGCCGACAGCCGCAAAAATGATAATGCCGACAAACACCTTATTTGTCTGTGAAAATTGTCTGGCATCCATAATCATATAACCGACGCCCTCGCTCGATCCCATCAGTTCCGCCACCACAAGACCGAGCCACGCAATGCCTAGAGAGAGCCTGATGCCGAGCAGGATATTCGGCAGAGATGCCGGAAGAATTAATTTCGTCATCTGCTGATACCAATTAAATTCCAGCACCCGCGCGACGTCAAACAGCTTCGCTTCCACACTGCGGATTCCGAGAAACGTATTAATGTACACGGGAAAAAAAGCCCCCAATGCGATCAGCAGAATTTTTGATGTCTCATCAAATCCGAACCACAAAATAAACAGAGGAGTCACGGCCAAGTGCGGAACCGTTCTGAGCATTTGCAGAGACGGATCAAGATATGCTTCCGTCCGCTTTGAGAAACCGACCAGCAGCCCGAAAACAAGTCCGAGGCCCGCGCCAAGCAGAAATCCGGCAGCCGCCCGGTATAAACTGATCTCTAAATGACCCCAAAGCTCACCTGAAAGAAGAAGTTCCTGAAACGTCTGCAAGATGACGACAGGTGACGGGAGCACCGTTGCAGAGACGATGCCCAGACTTGCGATAAACTGCCATACTGCGATGACCGCAGCCGGGAGTACAACCCCTTTCATCCATTGGTATGAATACCGCCGGGACTTTGCCGCAACTTTCTTTTCTGATTGGCTCAATGTGCCGGGAGCCGTTGATACTTCTGCTTTCATTATTTGCCATCCCCCGTTTCAAGCGCTTTTTTAATAAATGAATTGTCGACAACGTCTTTTACATTGATTTTCTTATGAATCGCTTTTGTTCGATATTGAAAATCAGCTGTTTCCTGCTGGGCTTTGACAATATCATCATTGATCGGTTCATTGAGAGGCTCAGTATTGTTAAGCACGTTTCTGACGACTTTCGGATCAAGATGTTTGATTTTCGCATATAAGGAGACGGCTTCATCTTTGTGTTCCTTTTGCCATGTAACTGCTTTATTGAACACTTTCAGAAAACGGACAACCTCATCCGGGTGTTCTTTGGAAAATCCCGTTCTGACTAACGTGAAACCGGGAGAATATAAATCTGTGCTTTCTCCGTTCGCCAATATTTCCGCCCCGTGCTGCAGCGTTTCAATCGACAAATACGGCTCCCAAATGGACCATGCGTCAACCGATTTGTTTTCAAAAGCGGAAACCGCCTCATCAGGCTGAAGCTGGATGAGGGTGACGTCATCGGCGGAAAGCCCCGCTTTATCTAAAGCTTTATAGAGAAAATCAAAGCCGCTGCTGCCTTTGGCTACGGCGATTTTTTTACCTTTCAATTCTTTCAGGCTCTGAATCCCGCTGCCCTTGTTTACGAGAATGCCGTTTGCCTTTAATCCGTCCTGAGACAGCCCGATCTCTTTAAAATCAATTCCTGCCGCCTGACCGGAAATGACCGGTGAATTGCCGACCTGGGAAAAATCAAGCTTATCGGCGGCAAGACCTTCAAATTGCGGAGGACCGCTTTGGAATTCGACCCATTTTACTTTTATTCCGTCTTTTTTGAAGGCCTCTTCAAACCAGCCTTTTTCCTTGGCAATGAGAAGCGGGCTTAAACTCTGCTGGATGCCGATCCGGATTTCTTTCACTGTTTTCCCGCTCCCCCCTGTCCCGTCTGCACTGCATCCGGCTGACATCATGACTGCTGCGGCTAAAAGAATGATGATTTTTTCACTTCGCTTCGTCCCTTCTATATCCCGGACCCGTCCGCAAACCGGAGGTCTTCCGTTTTCTCAAATTCAGAAAGCACCTTCTGCCGGACGGCCTGAAAATCCGCTGACGTCCGATTGCGCGGATGCGGAAGCTGAATCGGCATCAGGCTGTGCAGCCGGCCGGGCTTTGCCCTGAGGATCGCCAGCTTATCGCCTAAATAGACGGATTCATCAATATCATGCGTGACCAGAATCATCGTCGTTTTTTTCTCGCGCCATATATCAAGCAGCACATCCTGCAAATGTTTTCTCGTAAAAGCGTCAAGCGCCCCGAACGGTTCATCTAAAAGCAGCACCTCCGGCTCACGCAAAAGGGCTCTGGCGATGGCAACCCGCTGCGACATGCCGCCGGATAATTCGCGCGGATAAGCGTTCTCCGCTCCCTGCAGCCTGACAACCTCAATCAGATCATCCACTTTTTTCCGAACGGCCGGGTCGTTCATATTGAGATCGGCAGCGATGTTTTGTTTTACCGTCAGCCATGGAAACAGCCGGTGCTCCTGAAAGATAAATCCCTGCCGGATGCCCGGTCCCGACACATTGCGGCCGTTTATTGTGACAGAGCCTTTATAATCGGTATCAAGACCGGCAATCAATTTTAAAAGCGTGCTTTTGCCGCATCCGCTCGGCCCGATGACAGTCAAAAATTCTCCCGATGCAATTGACAGCTCAATATCATTCAGCACCGGTGTTTTCCGGCCTTCATGCTCAAAAGCTTTTTCTTGTATGCTGATGGTTACAGCCATCTGTCTTCCCCTCTCTTTCTCCCGCATGCGATCGAAAAACAAAAGGCCCCCATCTCCGATTGCTTGCAGAGATGGGAGCCTTCGGCGGTCCGATCGGCAACCCGTTTGTTTTTAAATTTGAATATCATGTTAATTCAAACTATTCCGACTTGTCAACTGTTTTTTGTACGAATTAAAAATGCGCCTTCCGGCATAAACCTGCCAGAGAGCGCATCGGCTGTATCACGTATTTACTTCCTTTTCTTGCCGGGCGATTTTTAATAATGTCCGCGCGTTGTTGCCGAAAATGTTTTCTATATCTTCTTCCCGCATATTGATTTCCCGGCAGGTCCTCACCTGCTCCTGAAGATATCTGTATACATATCCTCTCGGAAATCCGTTCGAATCCGTCCCGAAGATGATCCGTTCAGCACCGATTAATTCAGATGTCTTTCGAAACAGAATTTCCAAATCAAGCGGGTACGGCATCCACCTCATCCACTGATTTGAGCCGGACGTGTCAATATACACATTCGGGCAGCTCCAGCACAGCTGCAGCAGTTCCTGATAATATCCGGCGCCGAAATGCGGAATGATGAACGGTATATCAGCAAACTCTCTCGCGACGCGATAGATGGCGAGCGGGTTGATGTTGCGATGGCTGACAATGCCCCCCGCTCTCCCTAAAAGTCCGAAGTGAATTAATACAGGCAGTCTTTTGTCAGCCAGATACGTCCACAGCTTTTTCAGCGACGGATCATGAAACTCGATGTCTGTCAGCGGCCCGAACAGTTTATATCCTTTCAGACCGAGCTCTTCAACCGCTCTTTTCAGCTCCTCATACGCATCCTTTTGTTCCAAAGGATGATATGCAAATCCGGTAAATCTCGCGGGATTGGCTTGAATAAACGCCGCCATCCGGTCATTGCTCTCTGCTGTTAAAAAATTCAGCACGTCAATGCCATACTTATCTAATTCATTCTCCCATCTTGTCATCAAAGCGATTTCGCCGTCATCGCCCTCCACATCATGCGGATCAGGAAAATCCCAAGTCATATTCATTCTTTCTGACCGCTCCCGGTTATAATCGGAAAATGTCTTATCGTTTTTGCCGAAATAAAGGCTGTACGGCAGATGACCGTGAATATCGACAGGTTTAAAATGCTGCCGGAAAAGCATACAATCGCCGCCTCCCTTACCGCCTGACAATAAAAAAAGGCCCTTATCCAGTGAAGAATAAGAGCCTCTTGTGTCCAAGTCAGCGGTTTCTATTTTTTCTCATCTTAAACCCATTATTCCCGTCAGTCAAGTAGGCTTTCAAATCCAAACCCTTTTTTCGATAATAAAAATAATTATTTTATAATCATTATAAAATAATATTGACTTTTTAATGATAGGTGATATTATGTTTTTATAAATCTAAAGAGGTGATCACATGAGTTCAAATAAATTGACAACCAGCTGGGGCGCTCCTGTCGGAGATAACCAAAACTCAATGACGGCCGGCGATCGCGGTCCTGCTTTAATACAAGACGTCCATCTGCTTGAGAAATTGGCGCACTTTAACAGAGAACGCGTTCCCGAGCGTGTCGTTCACGCAAAAGGCGCGGGCGCACACGGTTATTTTGAAGTCACAAATGACGTTACAAAATATACGAAAGCCGCATTTCTGTCAGAAGTCGGTAAACGCACGCCGCTCTTCATCCGTTTCTCAACCGTTGCGGGCGAACTGGGCTCTAGTGACACAGTGCGCGACCCGCGCGGATTTGCCGTTAAGTTTTATACAGAAGAAGGAAACTACGACATCGTCGGAAACAATACACCCGTGTTCTTCATCCGCGATGCCATCAAGTTCCCTGACTTTATCCATACACAAAAAAGAGATCCGAGAACACATCTGAAAAACCCGACGGCCGTTTGGGATTTCTGGTCTCTGTCACCGGAATCCCTGCACCAGGTAACCATTCTGATGTCAGACCGGGGCATTCCGGCGACTCTTCGCCATATGCACGGATTCGGAAGCCATACATTTAAATGGACAAATGATAAAGGCGAAGGTGTCTGGATTAAATATCACTTTAAAACAGAGCAAGGCGTGAAAAACCTTGATGTTAATACAGCCGCAAAAATCGCGGGTGAAAATCCCGATTACCATACGGAAGATTTGTTCAATGCGATTGAAAACGGCGATTTCCCCGCATGGAAATTATATGTTCAAATCATGCCGTTAGAAGATGCAAACACATATCGCTTTGATCCGTTTGACGTCACAAAAGTGTGGTCTCAAAAAGACTATCCGCTGATCGAAGTCGGCCGCATGGTTCTGAACCGCAATCCGGAAAATTACTTTGCGGAAGTAGAACAGGCGACGTTCTCTCCCGGCACATTAGTCCCCGGCGTCGACGTCTCACCTGACAAAATGCTTCAAGGCCGGTTGTTCGCATACCATGACGCGCATCGCTACCGTGTCGGCGCGAACCATCAGGCGCTGCCGATCAACCGTTCCCGCAATGAAGTGAAAAACTATCAGCGTGACGGACAAATGCGTTTTGATGATAACGGCGGCCGCTCCGTCTATTACGAGCCTAACAGCTTCGGGGGCCCGAAAGAGTCACCTGAAGATAAACAGGCGGCATATCCTGTATCAGGTTTCGCTGACAGTGTAAGCTATAATCATCATGATCATTACACACAAGCCGGCGACCTGTACCGCCTGATGAGCGAGGAAGAACGCGCGCGCCTTGTCGCCAATATCGTCAGTGCGATGAAACCTGTGGAAAAAGAAGAAATTAAGCTGCGCCAGATCGGCCACTTCTACAAGGCTGATCCTGAATACGGCAGACGCGTTGCCGAAGGACTCGGACTGCCGTCACCAAAATAACATCAAAAAACCTGCCGGTCTGCCCGGCAGGTTTTTCCTGTTTATTATCAATAAAACCGTTTTTTCTCAATTACACGAAGTGGCATGCCGCAAAATGATGAAGCCCTTTTTCTGACAGCGCCGGACTTTTCTCAGCACATATCTTCTTGGCTGCCGGACATCTCGTTCGGAATTTACAGCCTGAAGGCGGATCAGAGGGGCTCGGTATATCACCCTTTAAAATTATCCGCTCCCTTTTCGCTCCGGGATCAGGAACAGGCACGGCTGATAACAGCGCTTTCGTATAAGGGTGAAGCGGCCGTGAAAAGAGCTCCTCCTTTGACGCGTATTCCACAATCGTCCCTAAATACATAATGGCGACCTTCGTACATAAGTGCTCCACCACGCTTAAATCATGAGAAATGAACAAATATGACAGCCCGTGCTGTTTTTGAAGGCTGCTGAACAAATTGATCATCTGCGCCTGGATGGAGACATCTAACGCCGCCACGGGTTCATCCATAATGATAAATTGCGGCTTGAGCGCCATCGCTCTTGCAATCACGATCCGCTGCCGCTGCCCTCCGGAAAATTCATGCGGATAACGATCGATAAAGTTTGCGGAAAGTCCGCAGGCTTCAAGAACCTCCGCCGCTTTATCACGCGCGTTCCGCTTTACCGCCAATTGATGCTCGATCATCGCTTCACCGATGGCTTCTCCGATCCGGCGCCGGGGATTTAAAGAACTGAACGGATCTTGAAAGATGAGCTGCGCTTCCGATCTGAAAGTTTTGAGCTCGCGCCGGCTCATCCGAAACACATCACGCCCCTGAAAAAACACCTCTCCCCCTGTTTTCTCATGAAGCCTCAAAATGGTCTTGCCGATTGATGACTTTCCGCTGCCCGATTCTCCCGCTAAGCCGAACACTTCTCCCTTTCCTATCGTAAAACTGACGCCGTCGACCGCTTTTACGGGTTTTTTATGAGTCTTTCTCATCCCCCCATGCTCCTCGTAATATTTTTTCAGCCCCTTGACCTCCAGCAACACATCACTCATCTGCTTTCTCCTCTCTGTAAAGCCAGCACGCCGCCTGATGCCCCTTCCCGAATTCAGTAAAATGCGGGCTTGATCTCCGGCATATTTCTGTGCTGTGTTCACATCGCTCCGCAAAATAACAAGACGATCCGGATAGGTCCGCAAGCTCGGGGACCTGCCCCGGAATGGTGTAAAGCGTCTCCCTTTTTTGACCGATAACCGGCTTGGCCGCAAGCAGCCCTTTTGTATACGGATGCTTCGGATCAGAAAACAGCTCTGCAACCGGTCCTTCCTCCACAATTTTACCCGCATACATGACAATCACATAATCAGCCATTTCAGCAACCACGCCAAGGTCATGAGTAATGAATAAAATAGACGTGCGAAATTGCTTTTTCATATCCCGCAATAAATCCAATATCTGCGCCTGAATGGTTACGTCAAGCGCTGTCGTCGGCTCGTCGGCAATGATCAGTTTCGGCTCGCAGCTTAGCGCGACAGCCGTCATGATGCGCTGCAGCATGCCGCCGCTCAGCTCATGAGGATATCGGTGCATAACCTGCTCGGCATGCGGGATCTCCACTAACGTGATCAGTTCAACGGCCCTCCGCCATGCCTCTTTCTTACTCAGCAACAAATGTTCGCGAATCGGTTCGGTCAGCTGCTCACCGATTGTAAATACCGGATTCAAAGATGTCATCGGTTCCTGAAAAATCATCCCGATTTCGCTGCCGCGGATTTTCTGCATGTCTTTTGGTTTCAATTCCAACAGGTTCCGTCCGGAAAAATGCACCGCTCCCCGTTCGATTCTCCCCGTCTCGGGAATAAGCTGCATAATGGACAATGACGCCATGCTTTTCCCGCAGCCGGACTCTCCTACAATACAAACCGTTTCCTCCTCATGTATCGTAAAGCTGACACCGTCCACGGCCTTTACCGCACCCTCCTCTGTATAAAAAGCCGTTTCCAAATGCCTCACTTCTAAAAGCGGTTTTTTCATTTCATTTTCACCTGCCGTTTTACCTTAGGATCAAAAGCGTCTCTTAAACCGTCTCCAAGCAGATGAATCGCCACAACGGTCAGAAAAATGGCCGTTCCCGGCGGAATCCACAGCCACGGGCGGAGTGTAAAATCCATAAAATGATTCGCCGCTTCCATCATGTTTCCCCAAGAAGGTGTCGGCGGAGCAACGCCAAGCCCGAGAAAACTCAGCGCAGATTCACTCAGCATCGCTCCCGCCACATGCAAAGTCGCCGCTACCAGTAATAACGGCAATGTGTTGGGAAGCAAATGATAGAGGATTTTCCGTTTATCACTAAGCCCCAAAACTTCCGCGGCCATCATAAACGGCTGCTCCTTCAGCGACAAAATCTGTCCGCGTACAAGCCGCGCCAAACCGGGCCATCCGATCAGACTTAACATCATCATAATCAGGTACATTCTGTATTCAGAAGGCACTTTCCACTCCGACATCACCGCAGCCAAAATCAAAAGCAGCGGCAGGCCCGGGATGGACATGAGCATATCAGCAATGCGCATAATGATCATATCAGCGGCTCCCCGATAAAACCCGGCCGCAGCCCCGAGTAAAGAGCCGATGACAAGCGACAGCACCATTGAAGCAAGCCCCACGGTCAGAGAAATCTGCCCCGCCAGCATCAGCCTCGTCAGCACATCTCTCCCGTACTGGTCGGTGCCCAGCCAGTGATGGATTCCCGGATGCTGATTGGCATTTGAAATATCCGTCCGATCTGTTATGTACGGAGAAAAAGACGGCCCGATAAAGCACAATAAAAACATAAAACATAAGAAAAGAAGACTGATGACCGTCAGCTTATGCTGCAGCAGGCGGCGGTACGTCTGCTTCCAAAGAGAAGGCGGCACCTCTTTTTGTTTTTTCATTCCGAACACCCCCTATTTCAGTCTGACCCGCGGATCAACCGCGGCATAAGCGATATCCGCTAAGAAGTTCCCCACAATCGTTAAACAAGACAAAAACAAGGTAAACGCCATCAAAACCGGATAATCACGATAATGCACAGATTCCAGCTGAATACGTCCGACTCCCGGCCACCCGAAAATCTGTTCAATAATGATGGCTCCGGAAAACAGTCCCGGCAGTTCAAAAGCAAGCAGGGTGATGGCCGGAATGAGCGCGTTTTTCAACGCATGTTTCCAGATGACGGTGCGCTCTTTCAATCCCTTCGCTCTCGCCGTTCTGATATAATCCTGTCTGATCACGTCCAGCATGCCGGAGCGGAAATACCTTGTCAGCGAGCCGATGCCGAGCATAGATAAAATCACGACCGGAAGGATCATATGTCTGGCGGCTTCAAGCACGTACGAAAAACCTGTACTCGTGCTTCCGATATCAATCATCCCGCCGACGGGCAATATTTTCAAATCCACCCCAAACCACTTAATAAACAGAAGGCTGATAAAAAAAGACGGAAACGCCATGGAAGCAAAAACAAGAAACGTCACGATCCCGTCAAACCATGAGTATTTCCTGACAGCGGATATGACACCCGTGATCATCGCGGCTGACCATGTGACAAGCAACGCCAAAAACGCGACAAAAAACGAATTCCAGACATATTTCCGAAGCAGTGACAGGACGTTCTCCTGATATTTCAAAGAAAACCCAAAATCTCCGCTGAGCACATTTCCGAGCCACGTCACATAACGCTTCCAAATCGGCTGATCCAGCCCGTAAAGCGCTTTTAACTCCTTCGCTCTTTCCGGAGTCAGATTTACATTGGAATCAATATAGTCGCCCGGCAGCATGGCAAATAAGAAAAAATAATAAAGGACGTACCGAATAAGATCACAAGCATTTGAATGAATCGTTCTGCGGCATACCGTTTCATAAAAAGCCCCTCCTTTCCGCTGAAAGGGCAAAATCCCCAGGATGCATCGGGTATTTTGCCCAACCGTTCTATCGAATTGAGACATTTGAGAGACTTGAACTGATTCCAGAATAATTGTCAGGCTCAAGCCCTTTTATTTTTCCGCTGACCGCCCTTGCGCTCTGACGGTAATGAATCAGAATGTAAGGCGGGTTTTCCCCGAGCTCCCGGTACAGCTGGTGATAAATCTCTTTTCTTTTGCTGATATCAAGCGTGCCGGCTCCTTTCTCTATCAGCCGGTCCGCTTTCGGATTGGAATACCCCGTCACATTATTGGGATGGCCGGAAGCCAGCTTTTCCACCGTGTCATTCGGATCAAGGATCTGCGAGGTGGAAACGGCGGCAAGGTCATATTGTTTGTCATTGATTTTCGCTACTTCTGTATTAAAATCCATCACTTCCGGTTTTAATGAGATTCCGATGTCCGCGTAATTTTCTTTCGCTATCGGGATGAAATCATCATCCGCTTTAGACGTGTAATAGCTGATTTCAAGCTTTTTGCCGTTTTTTTCACGTACACCGTCTTTGCCCGTTTTCCAGCCTGCTTCATCAAGAAGCTTTTTGGCTTTTTCAGGGTTAAACGCATACCGATTGACACCCTTGTCATCATAAGCCCACGAAACCGGAGACACCGGGACATTCGCGACCTCTCCGTAGCGTTTAAAGCGGACATCGACGATTTTTTGACGGTCAAGTCCGTAAATAAGCGCCTGGGACACTTTCTTATCTTGAAAAGGCGGACGCTTGTGATTGACGTATACAAGCCCGTAATCATTCACGACAGATACGCTTATATTGGCAAAACCGAGACTTTTTAAATGCTGAACCGTATCATCATCAGGTGAGAAAGAAGCGTAATCAAGGTCACCCGTTTCAAACAGCTGAAGGGAAGTTGACGGATCGATAATTTTATAAATCAGCTTTTCCGTTTTCGGTTTTCCGGCATAATAGTGTTCATTAGCCTGATAGCGTATTTCCTGTCCCGGAAGGTATTCTGTAAATTGATAAGGTCCCGCTCCGAGAGGTTTGGCATAAAGCTCTTTTAAATAATCCAGTTTGCCGAATTGATATTTCTTCCCGTAGTAGGCTTCTGACAGCACCTGCCCGCCCAAAAGAAGCAGCGACTTCGCACTGACTTTCTCAGTCGTGATTTGAATGGTTCTGTCATCAAGGACGCGAATGCCCTCTATCGTCTTTGCCTTTCCTTCTTTGTAAGCCTTACCGCCTTTAATATAAGCCGTGGTGATATCTTCATAGCCCGCGTATGCAGGATCATGCAGCAGTGTTAAAGTGAATGCGGCATCCTTTGCGGTCAACGGTGAACCGTCGCTGAAAACGAGATTTTTTCTTAAACGGAACGTGTATGTTAGCTGATCTTTGGAAATTTTCCAGCTTTCCGCAAGAGCCGGGGCAGGCTTCCCCGTTTTATCCAGTTTGACTAACGGTTCAAAAATAGGATCTGTCGCATTTCCATCCCAGCCGTTTTCGTAGAAGTACGGCAGAAACACGCCGCCCGGCGCGGAAATCCCAGCAACAAAAGTGTCAGTTCTGGCTTTCGATTTAGCGGGAATCGCCGCCGGATGAGAAGCTTTAAATTCCTTTGTCTTGACATGGGCGATACGTGTTTCTTCCTTTTTATCAGCCGCAGATGATGGTTCTTCCCCGGCACTCCCTAACGCGCACCCTGATAACACGATGGATACCGACAGCGCGAGTACCGTTGTTTTTATCCTCCATTTTCTCTCCTTCATCTTTATCGAACCCCCGCATGCTTTTCATCTATCTTTATATAAATCTGCTCCATCTGTTCCTCATTTCTCATAATCTCCCGTTTGTTTTTCTCTACAAGCAGTTCGAAATTCAATGTGTGTTTTCTGTACTTTTTCCGTTTTTTGCTCTTTTTGCGCACATGTGATACCTTTTTTAACGCCACTTTTCATCCCTCCGCTTTTCATTTAATGACTTTCACGCAAAAAAGGCCCTTATCTGTTTAATAGATAAGAGCCTTCGGTGATCCGATCAGCCATCGTTTGGAAATATGTAATGATTATGTTAATTCATACAATCCCTACCTGTCAACTATAATTTAAAATATCGTGTCCTTCCGGGGGTTTTCCTCATACACTCTCTCATTTTTCCGCATATGCTAGAAAACATAGCAGATTACAAGTGAAAGTGAGTGAGAATGTGGAAAAGACAACATTGACCGGTCGCATCGTCAAAAAAAGATGACCCGGACTATAATGCTGCAAGAACCAATATCAATTTAAGCCTGCAAAGATATCCAGACATCATTGTGTTTTGTCAAAACAAACATGACGCCCTCAATGCGGTGAGATGGGCGCGTGAGAACAATGTGCCTTTCCGTATCAGAGGCGGAAGACACAGCTACGAAAATTTTTCTCTGCTAAATGACGGACTAGTCATTGATCTCAGTGAAATGAAGAAAATAAGAGTAAATGAGGATAAGCGGCTGGTCTCGATTGAAGCGGGAGCCGAATTGGGGGAAGTCTACCGGACACTCTGGCGGTACGGCTTGACCCTTCCTGCGGGAACCATTGCGAATGTGGGAATCACGGGGCTGACGCTCGGGGGAGGAATCGGATATTTAACAAGGACTGCCGGACTTACTTGCGATCGTCTCCTCCAGCTCGAAATGATCATAGCGGACGAAAAAGCGGGTGCTGACTTGATCACAGTCAACCGCTCAAAGCACTCTGATCTATTTTGGGCATCTCAGGGCGGAGGGGGAGGCAACTTCGGCATTGTCACATCCATGATGTTTAAAGCCGTGCCGATCTCGTGCGTGTCTGTTTTTTCTGTCACTTGGGGCTGGGATGATTTCGAGGAAGTATTTAACACATGGCAGCGCTGGGCTCCATTTACAGACAACCGGCTTACCTCATCAATTCAGTTTTGGCCTAAGGAAGTCAACCGCATAGAAGCGCTCGGTCAATTTACCGGGACAAAAGAGGAGCTGAAAGAACTGCTGGCTCCGTTAATGAAAGCGGGAAAACCGACAAGCGGCATGGTCAAGACAGTGCCATTTATTAAAGCGGCAGCCTTTTTTAACAGCCCGGGAGGCAATCAGCCGCAAAAGATGAAGCGGTCAGGATCCTTTATTGAAAAACCATTATCAACACGCGCAATATCCACTTTAAAGCGCTATTTAGAGCACGCTCCGAACGAAAACGCCAGTGTCTGGCAGCAATCTCTCGGCGGGGCGGCCGGACGGATCGCTCCGGACCAAACGGCATTCTACTATCGCAACGCAATCATTGCCCAAGAATATATTACAACTTGGACATCTGCTGAAGAAGAAAGACAAAATGTCCGCTGGATCGAAGGACTGAGAACGTCCCTATCAAGAGAAACGATGGGAGATTATGTGAATTGGCCTGATAGAGAAATCAGAAACTGGCTGCAAACGTATTACGGAGAAAATGTTCACCGCCTCCGTCAAATCAAAACGAAATATGATCCGGAAAATATATTCCGCTTCGAGCAGAGCATTCCGCCGCTTCGCCGTTCACCGTTTTTCTAAAAAAGATGAAGATGGACACACTCCATCTTCATCTTTTCTTTTATTGATATAAGCGGCTTCCCTTCTCTGCAAACTCTTTTGCTTTTTCTTTCAGCCCTTCATTGACGGCCTCGTCTTCAGTAAGTCCGTTTTCCTTCGCATAATCACGAATATCCTGAGAAATTCTCATGCTGCAGAACTTAGGGCCGCACATCGAACAGAAGTGAGCCGTTTTTGCGCCTTCAGCCGGCAGTGTTTCATCATGATATTCCATTGCTCTTTCAGGATCAAGTGACAAATGAAATTGATCACGCCAACGGAATTCAAACCGCGCCTTAGACAGAGCATCGTCACGGATTTGTGCACCCGGATGCCCTTTAGCAAGGTCTGCGGCATGTGCCGCGATTTTGTACGTAATGACGCCTTCTCTTACATCATCACGATTCGGCAGGCCCAAATGCTCCTTCGGCGTGACATAGCAAAGCATCGCCGTCCCGTACCAGCCGATCATCGCCGCGCCGATCGCTGAAGTAATGTGGTCATAGCCCGGAGCGATATCCGTCGTTAATGGGCCGAGCGTGTAAAAAGGCGCCTCTTTACAAATTTCCAGCTGTTTGTCCATGTTTTCCTTAATTTTATGCATCGGCACATGACCCGGCCCTTCGATCATCACTTGCACATCGTGCTTCCACGCAATCTCCGTCAATTCTCCGAGAGTCTCCAATTCCGCAAACTGCGCTTCATCATTGGCATCCGCAATCGAACCGGGACGAAGCCCGTCACCAAGTGAAAAAGCGATATCATAGGTCTTCATGATTTCACAAATTTCTTCAAAATGCGTGTACAGAAAGCTTTCCTGATGATGAGCCAGGCACCATTGCGCCATAATCGCCCCGCCGCGGGATACGATTCCCGTCGTGCGTTTGGCCGTTAACGGGACGTAACGAAGCAATACGCCGGCATGGATGGTGAAATAATCCACGCCCTGCTCCGCCTGCTCAATCAATGTGTCACGATAAATGTCCCACGTTAAATCCTCGGCAATGCCATTAACTTTTTCAAGCGCCTGATAAATCGGCACCGTCCCCACAGGCACGGGGCAGTTGCGGATAATCCATTCACGCGTCGTATGAATGTCTTTTCCCGTGGATAAGTCCATCATCGTATCGGCGCCCCAGCGAATCGCCCACGTCATTTTTTCGACTTCTTCTTCGATAGAAGATGTAACAGCCGAGTTGCCGATATTGGCATTAATTTTCACATGAAAATTCCGGCCGATAATCATCGGCTCGCTTTCCGGGTGGTTGACGTTAGAAGGAATAATCGCCCGGCCGCTGGCTACCTCGTCTCTGACAAATTCGGGAGACACATGCTCGCGAATTGCGATAAACTCCATTTCCGGCGTAATGATGCCTTTTCTCGCATAATGCAATTGTGTTACATTTTTCCCCGGCTTGGCCCGAAGCGGTTTCCGCTGCAGGCCGGGGTATTCGGCGGCACGGCCCTCTTTTTTATAGCCGTTGTCTTCAGGTCTCACGGTCCGGCCGTTATATTCTTCTACATCTCCACGCCCGGTAATCCACTTTGTGCGGAGCGCCCCCAGACCTTCATGAATATCAATCTGTACATCCGGGTCTGTATACGGTCCGCTCGTATCATAAACACGGACCGGCGCATTCTCCTCTTCCCCGAACGCCCCCGTTGTCGGACTAAGGCTGATTTCCCGCATCGGCACTCGTATGTCGGGCGAAGAACCTTCTGCATAAACCTTTTTACTGCCGGAAAAGCTCGACATAATGGAAATGTTCGCTTGCTGTACTGATTGATTTTGCATACAAATCTCTCCTTTATCATTTGAATAACAGAACCAAGCTCAGCACCAGCACAAAAAAACCGGGTTCAAAGAAGAACCCGGTTTTGCAGTCAGAAAGAAACTATTATTGTTTTCATCAACAATAATAAAACCTTTACTTCCCCACGCTGGTACGAACCAGATCAGGTCCAAAGGGTTAAGAAGCCGCCGCTTCTCTCTCAGCCCGCTCAGACGGGCACCCCCAGTAACTATTGATTTCGCTCTCATCGTAACATAAGTTGTGTACAAAAAAAAGCATATTATCAAAATTCAGATAACGGGACGCTCATAAGCTCTGTTTCCCGAACGCCTTCTTCGGTATTAAAAACCCGATAACCCTTTGCGGTTTCCCGGGAAGAGACAGCCCGGAACAGCTGACCGTCTTTATAATGAAGCGCAGCGCCATCATCAGCGGCATAGCCCGCCCTGAGTTTCTTTTCGGAAATCAGGCGGTGATACACCGGCCGGCGCTCCGCTTCTCCGTCATAGTGCGGACAAAAGCTGCCCGGCAAAAATCCTAAAGCTCTTAACTCTCGCAAATCCCCCGCTGAATCCGTCACTCCTTCTTCATACCAGCAAATCGCTCCGGCGCTGAGACCCGCCAAGATGATGCTGTTTTCCCAAGCTTCACGAAGAATAAGGTCAAGCCCCCACTCTTTCCATAAGACAAGCATATTGCGCGTATTTCCGCCGCCGACATATATAATATCTTTCTTCATGAGAAAGGATCTGAGATCAGAACCCGGCGGTTTAAACAGCGACAAGTGATCCGGCTCACACCACAGCTTTTGAAAGGCCTGATAAAACCTGCTGATATAATTCTCCGAATCTCCGCTTGCCGTCGGCAAAAAACAAACTTTCGGCTTTGACCGCGCCGACTGCTCTAAAATATACTGATCCAGCACAAGATGATCCGGCTCCATTGAAAACCCCCCGCCGCCCATTGTAATAATCTGCTTCAATGTCATCACCTCTTTTTTCTCAAGTATAACAGCTCATTAAAAAGGCGTTATCCCAATTTCGGATAACGCCTTCAAAAAGTATTTATTATCTGAAATACGCACCGTATAACATAACGGAGATCCCCGCGGCGATAATCGCCGGAACAAGCTTCGAACGGGCATACTTCACAACATTGATCCCCAACACCGTATTATCACTGAGGGGAGAAGCAAACCAAATGTTCCGCTCGCAAACACGGCCCCGATCGCTAATAATAAGCTGGTATGTAACTGAACCGCCAGCGTCCCAAGTCCCCCAGGATGACCCGATAAAATAGGATATAACAGCCCCCAGTATAAAAAGAGACGGCGCAATAAACATATGAGGGATCCATGATGTTAAATGAGAAGTAACATATTTCGAGAATCCCAGATTTTCAGCTACTGCTGTTACGGCTCAAATCAGCGATAACATAATAATAACGTTGACCAATTCGTTTCCGCCCTTAATAAAATGGGTAACAAGCTCGCCTGCAGGAAAGCGCTGAAACATAAAAAGAGCTAATGCTGCAATAACCGCTGCCAATAATGCGATTAACATGACCTCAAGCATATCGCTTTTGAATGGCCGCCCCACCAGCTGAGAAACAGTGTTAATAGCAAAAGCAGCCGATCGGAAAGATTAAACTCCACGGCCGAATCGGTGTTTCCTTAATATAAGCACGGTGCGCCGAATCCAGCTCCTCCTGCTGCAGGTATCATGTTTTCACAAGCCTTGGAGGATATTTTCATACAACAAAAAAGGCTTCTACAATATGTAGAAGCCTTTGTATACCGGTGGCCGGGGTCGAACCGGCACTCCAGAAGGAACACGATTTTGAGTCGTGCGCGTCTGCCAATTCCGCCACACCGGCATATAATCCGTCGTGTTCAACCGACGTATATAAATATAACATGCATTTTATAAAGTGTCAATGGTTTTAGTAAAGTTTTTTCAAATGGTAATGCAGTATATACGATACAAGCAAGAAACTTATATTGATAGTCTTCACGCTTTTATTATATAAAAAAAGCGACCTGCAATATGCAAATCACTCTCATATATGTTTTATAATAATAAAATTGATGACCAATTTAACATAATTCGCTCAAAGTTAAATTGGTGCCGAGGGCCGGACTTGAACCGGCACGGTAGTCACCTACCGCAGGATTTTAAGTCCTGTGTGTCTGCCAATTCCACCACCCCGGCAATAGAAAGGCGACACCCGGATTCGAACCGGGGATAAAGGTTTTGCAGACCTCTGCCTTACCACTTGGCTATGCCGCCGTAATTTGGAGCGGAAGACGGGATTCGAACCCGCGACCCCCACCTTGGCAAGGTGATGTTCTACCACTGAACTACTTCCGCAACATGTAAAAAGAACTTATTACATCTTATGCTGTTGTTTTTTAAAAAATGCAACTGGGCTAGCTGGATTCGAACCAACGCATGACGGAGTCAAAGTCCGTTGCCTTACCGCTTGGCTATAGCCCAATGATAATATGGGGCGATTGATGGGAATCGAACCCACGAGTGCCAGAGCCACAATCTGGTGCGTTAACCACTTCGCCACAACCGCCATAATCTGAAGATGAATAAATAATATAGTGGCAGGGGCAGTAGGAATCGAACCCACACCGGAGGTTTTGGAGACCTCTGTTCTACCGTTAAACTATGCCCCTATTTATAAAATGGTGGAGGGGGGCAGATTCGAACTGCCGAACCCTGAGGGAGCGGATTTACAGTCCGCCGCGTTTAGCCACTTCGCTACCCCTCCATCATTTAGAGTGCCGGCCAGAGGACTTGAACCCCCAACCTACTGATTACAAGTCAGTTGCTCTACCAATTGAGCTAGACCGGCAAATGGTGGCTCGGGACGGAATCGAACCGCCGACACACGGATTTTCAGTCCGTTGCTCTACCAACTGAGCTACCGAGCCTTTTTATAAATGGCGGTCCGGACGGGACTCGAACCCGCGACCTCCTGCGTGACAGGCAGGCATTCTAACCAACTGAACTACCGGACCATTTTTTTTGGTTGCGGGGGCAGGATTTGAACCTGCGACCTTCGGGTTATGAGCCCGACGAGCTACCGAACTGCTCCACCCCGCGATGATAATGGTGGAGGATGACGGGCTCGAACCGCCGACCCTCTGCTTGTAAGGCAGATGCTCTCCCAGCTGAGCTAATCCTCCATCATATAAGTGACCCGTACGGGATTCGAACCCGTGTTACCGCCGTGAAAGGGCGGTGTCTTAACCGCTTGACCAACGGGCCCTGGTATTTTTCGTTTGTTATGTATTGATAATTAGTGGCGGAGAGCAAGGGATTCGAACCCTTGAGACGGGGTTACCGCCTACACGATTTCCAATCGTGCTCCTTCGGCCACTCGGACAGCTCTCCATAAATGGCTCCGCAGGTAGGATTCGAACCTACGACCGATCGGTTAACAGCCGATAGCTCTACCACTGAGCTACTGCGGAATGAAGTCTGCCTGGCGATGTCCTACTCTCACAGGGGGAAACCCCCGACTACCATCGGCGCTGAAGAGCTTAACTTCCGTGTTCGGCATGGGAACGGGTGTGACCTCTTCGCCATCATCACCAGACGTTTTAGTGACATGTATTATTATACTATGTATTTCAGAAAAAGCAAGAGTTTTTTAAAAAA
>NZ_ANAT01000016.1:0-54921 GCF_000411595.1 Paenibacillus lentimorbus NRRL B-30488
GCCTTTCGTTCAAGCGACTTTATTATTATATCTTATCAATCTCTTGAAGTCAACAACTTTTTAAATTTCTTTTTTTCGTCAGCGCCTTGTTTAGCGGCAACGAATAATAATATACCACCTCACAAATAATAGTGCAATAGTTTTTAAAAGAAAATCAAAAAGTTTTACGAGCGGCTTGTTTCTAAAAAAGCGCCGTACTGCGATAAGCAGAAACGGCGCCTTCCCTTTTATTAGCGTTGTCTCATTTGAGGGAATAATAAAACATCTCTGATAGACGGAGCATTTGTTAACAGCATGACAAGGCGGTCGATACCGATACCCAATCCCCCGGTCGGCGGCATGCCGTATTCAAGAGCTTCAACGAAGTCTTCATCCATCATATGCGCTTCATCGTTTCCTTCTTCTCTTTCTTTTAATTGCGCTTCAAAGCGTTCCCTCTGGTCAATAGGGTCATTCAGCTCCGTAAACGCATTAGCGTGCTCACGGCCGACGATAAACAGCTCAAAACGGTCTGTAAAGCGAGGGTCCTCCGGATTTTTCTTAGCAAGAGGAGAAATCTCTACAGGGTGGCCGTAAATAAATGTAGGCTGAATGAGTGTTTCTTCAATTTTTTGTTCGAAGAATTCATTGATGATATGACCCACCGTCATTGAGTTTGTGATCTCGATACCATGCTCTTTTGCATGACCGCGCGCTTCTTCAACAGTCATCTCATTCCAGAAATCTACGCCTGTCGCTTCTTTGACCGCATCTACCATGTGGAGTCGTTTCCACTCAGGTTTCAGATCAATCTGCTCTTCGCCGTACTGGATTGTGGTGCTTCCAAGCACTTCCTGCGCAATATGTGCTACGAGGTTTTCCGTAAGACTCATAATAGCTTTATAATCGGCGTACGCTTCATACAGCTCGATCATCGTGAATTCAGGATTGTGGCGTGTAGAAACACCTTCGTTACGGAACACGCGGCCGATTTCGTAGACTTTTTCCAATCCGCCGACAATCAGGCGTTTCAGGTGCAGTTCAATCGCAATACGCATATAAAGAGGCATGTCGAGCGCGTTATGGTGCGTGATGAACGGGCGTGCAGACGCTCCTCCCGGTATGCTGTGCATCGTAGGTGTTTCAACTTCTAAGTATCCATGGTCATCTAAGTATCTTCTCATCGCTTGGATGATTTTGCTGCGTGTGATAAACGTTTGTTTGCTGTCAGGGTTTACGATGAGATCGAGATAGCGCTGGCGGTAACGCTGTTCAACGTCTTTTAACCCATGATATTTATCAGGAAGAGGACGCAGTGCTTTTGTCAGCAGTTCAAAAGATGTCGCTTTGACAGAAAGCTCGCCTACGTTTGTTTTGAAAACTTTCCCCGTGATGCCGATAACGTCTCCGAGGTCTGAAGATTTAAAGATTTCATATTGTTCTTCGCCGACACTGTCTTTTCTTACGTAAATTTGAATTTGACCTTCTAAGTCCTGCAGATGCGCAAAGCCGGCTTTCCCTTTTCCGCGCTTTGTCATCATACGGCCTGCAATGGTCACTTCGATCGCTTTTTCTTCCAGTTCTTCTTTAGAAAGCTCCTGGTAGGCTTCTATGATCTGTTGAGATTGATGCGTTCTCTCGAAACGTTCGCCGAAAGGGTCAATGCCGTTTTCTCTCAGCTGGTTCATTTTATCTCGTCTGACTTGCAGCTGGTCGTTCAATTCCTCATGATTTTGCTCTTCTTGACTCATTGGTATCACTCCGTTACATTTTGATTTCACGAAAAAGCAGAAAAACTGCCAGCGGTAAGCTGGCAGTGAGCAGCAATAGAGGGTGTATTATTAACCTACTTTTGCATCTTGAAGCTCTTTTGCCTCTGCTTCGGCGGTAAATGCATCTAAAAGCTGCACAAATTCTTCACGCGTCTCACATTGGTTAATTTCATTGCGTACATTCGCATTGCCTCTGACACCTTTCAGATACCAGGCAGCGTGTTTTCTCATTTCTCTGACTGCCACATTTTCGCCTTTTAACTTAATCAGGCGGTCTAAGTGCAGTTTGCATACCGACATTTTTTCACGGACTTTCGGCTCGTCTTTTAACTCACCGGTTTCAAGGTACTGCACCGTACGGTAAATCATCCACGGGTTGCCGAGTGCAGCCCGGCCGATCATGACGCCGTCAACTCCTGTTTCCTCAAGCATGCGTTTCGCGTCCTGAGGCGTTTTGACATCACCGTTTCCGATGACGGGAATGGATACGGATTGCTTCACTTCTTTAATGATATCCCAGTTCGCAGTGCCTTCATACATTTGCACTCTTGTGCGGCCGTGAAGGGCAACGGCTTTTCCGCCGGCACGTTCAACGGCTTGGGCGTTTTTCACAGCATAAATGTGCTCTTCATCCCAACCCATTCTCATCTTCACTGTAACCGGCTTATCAACAGCATCTACTACTGCGGATACCATTTCATAAATCTTATCTGGATCGAGAAGCCATTTGGCGCCCGCATCACATTTTGTAATCTTTGGTACGGGA
Source organism: Paenibacillus lentimorbus NRRL B-30488 (assembly GCF_000411595.1). Taxonomy (NCBI): domain Bacteria; kingdom Bacillati; phylum Bacillota; class Bacilli; order Caryophanales; family Paenibacillaceae; genus Paenibacillus; species Paenibacillus lentimorbus. The sequence continues at coordinate 2,518 of NZ_ANAT01000016.1, forward strand.
CATCCCATGTTAATATCAATAATATCAGCAGTCGTGTTTTGATCTACAAACTTCGCCGCTTCCACAAGGGTTTCCTTTTTTCCTCCAAAAATCTGAAGGCTGAGCGGTTTTTCACGTTCATCAATGTAAAGCATCCCCATTGTTCTTGCGTTGTTGTAAAGAATCGCTTTGTCACTGACCATTTCAGCGCATACTAATCCGGCTCCGAATTCCTTTACAGTCAATCTGAACGCTGAGTTGCAGACACCGGCCATAGGCGCAAGCACAACCCGGTTTTTCAATTGAATATCACCGATTTTAAACATTTTTCCCCTCCTTTCATTTGTCTATTTTTCAGGCGGGGCCAATTCGTCCGCACTTATATTTAAAACATCTGCCGCATCTTGAATGATGGCATCCGACGGCAATCGGTTTCCGCGTTCAATTTCACCGACAATAGAAACTGATATACCTAATGCTTTTGCAAATCCTTCTTGAGTATAACCTTTCAGCTTTCTGAATGCACGAATTCGCCTACCCCAGATTTCTGCTTCCATACTCTTACACCTTCTTGGTTTGTTTCAGCGCTTATCGTGATATGATCCGCCTGCGGACATATTTCTTTTAACGGCGCAAGGACAAATAAGCGCTCATACATTCTCGGATGCGGAACAATCAGCCGCTCTGTTTCAATATTTTCACGATTATACAGCAAAATGTCAAGGTCTGCCGTCCGCGGTCCCCAGCGAATCTCTCTCGTTCTGCCTAATTCAGCTTCAATGCTCTGCGTTACGTCAAGAAGTTCAAAAGGAGATAACGCCGTTTTCACTTCAACCGCCATATTGAGAAACTGATCTTGATCCTCATAACCCACGGGATCTGTTTCATATATGGAGGACACTTTTGACACCGTCACGCCATCATGCCGGCTGAGCATGGCCACTGCCTGGCGCAAATAATGTTCACGGTCGCCCATATTGGAACCGAGGCCGATATATGCCGTATTGTTCATGATTTTTTCTCGTCATTTCTATGGCTACTGATTTATAATGGCCGGGAATCGGCGGGTCAGGCTTAACAACCTTTACCGTACATTGCTGCACCGGCTCAAATTTCTCAAGGACGGTGTCTGCGATCCGTTCCGCAAGAGTCTCGACCAAATTAACGGGCTCGCCCTCAACGATGCCGCGGCAGACACTGTACAATTCCGCATAGTTAATGGTATAAGAAAGGTCATCCGTTTTTCCCGCTTTGCTCAAATCCAGTTCGGCAGTCAGGTCTACTTTGAAGCGCTGGCCGAGTTTGTTTTCTTCTTCGAACACGCCGTGATATCCGTAAAACTCCATACCTTCCACATATACTTTATCCATAATGTGCGCCTCCTTTGTTCAGCATAGCATCCATCATCTTAGTCATTCTTGCGATCTCTTTGACATCGTGCACCCTCACAATGTCGCAGCCTTTTTGGACGCCAAGGCATACTGTCGCTCCCGTTCCCTCGGCACGTTCTTCAGGGGGAAGGTCAAGCACACGGCCGATGAACCTTTTTCTCGATGTGGCCAGGAGCAGCGGATAACCTAACCCGCTGAACACCTCCAGCTTGTTCATGACAGCCAGATTGTCCTCATAGTTTTTCGCAAAGCCGATCCCCGGATCCAGAATCATGTTTTCATCTGTGACGCCGGCTTCTGCGGCAATTTTTACGCTTTCCATCAAGTCTGCAAGCATATCAGGAATAAGATCGTTGTAGTTTCTTTCCATACGATTATGCATTAAGATAATCGGAACTCCGTGTTCGGCGGCTACTGACGCCATGTCAGGGTCACCTTTCGCCCCCCAGATGTCATTAAGGATAGAGGCTCCCGCTTTGACCGCTTCGTCTGCCACGGACGCTTTGTACGTATCGATTGAAAGCGGAATGTCCAGCTCGCTTGTGATCCGTTCTATGACGGGGATGACTCGTGACATTTCCTCATCAGCCGACACGAGTGATGCGCCGGGCCTTGTCGATTCGCCGCCGATATCTATGATATGCGCCCCTTCTTCAGCCATCTTCGCCGCATGCAGAAGCGCCCTTTCCGTACTGTCGTATTTGCCGCCGTCAGAGAAGGAGTCTGGCGTTACATTTAATATCCCCATAACGAGCGTCTTCTCTTTATAGGACAGAGCGCCTTTTTTTGTATGAATCAGTTTAGGCTGTTCAATTGTTTGCTGCGCCATTTTGTTCCTCCTCCTGTACATTCATTTTGTTTATTTCCTGCTGATACTGCTTACGGAGCAATTGCACCGTTTTTCCGCTCATTCCGGGCAGCGGCACTTCCTCTATTTTAGAAAACGGGATGATTTCAAGCACGGAGTTTGTCAACCATGCTTCATCCGCTTCAAGCATTGATTGAAAACGGAATCGGCCTTCGGTGACTTCTGTCCCCTGCCGTTTCAATTCATCAATGACAAACTGTCTTGTTACCCCATCGAGAATTCCCGTATCCAAAGATGGCGTAAAGACCTTGTCTCCTTTTCGCCAAAACACGTTGGAGACAATGCCTTCCGCGACATCTCCTTCTCCGGTCAGGAAAATCCCTTCAAGATTGGGATCATTCCCGATCTCCCGTTTAGCGTACATGTTGTTTAAATAGTGATGGGATTTTAACCGGAAATGTCCTTCAGGCGTATTTCTCCGGACAGAGAGAAGCCTGCCTTCTTTTTGAACAGGCAGAGTTTCCGGATTGAGCCGGTTGACGAAACAAAGAACGGTCGGCTTTTCATAAGTCTGCGCGGCAAATCCCTTGTCGCTGACGCCTGCCGAGATATTAAGCCGGACACGCGCGCTGCCGTCCTTTATGTCATTGAGGTGCAACAGTCTCCGAAGCATATCAAGCAGCTCCTGTTTGTTCACCTCATATGCAATCTGCAGATCCCGAAGCGCCCTGTTGAGCCTGGCGACATGCGCATCCGGCAGAAACGGCCGGCCGCTGTAAAGCCTGAACGTCTCGAACGCGCCGATCCCGTACAGATAACCATGGTCAAAAGGAGAAAGCGCCGCTTCTTTCTCCTCTATATATTGACCATTCAAATATATAATCACACCGACACTTCCTTTTTGCGGTGTGTCTCTATAAAGTTTCTGAGCATCTCTTTGCCGAAGGAGGTCATGATAGATTCCGGATGGAACTGAACACCTTCAACAGGCAGCTCATGATGGCGGATTGCCATAATTTCTCCTTCTTTGGTTTGAGCGGATACCGTAAAACAATCCGGCAGCGTGTCCGCTTTGACAATAAGTGAATGGTACCGGGTGGCGACCAGCGGATTTTGCAGGCCGTTAAAAATCGTCTGGCCGTCATGCATAACTTCTGACGTTTTGCCATGCATGAGCCGCTCTGCTCTGACGACATCGCCGCCGAATACTTGCGCAATCGACTGATGCCCGAGACATACGCCGAAAATAGGAATACTGCCGGCAAAATGTTTGATGGCTTCGAGGCTGATCCCCGCTTCATCAGGACTGCACGGCCCGGGAGAAATCATTAAGAAGTCCGGACCCAGCTCTTCAATCTGCTCAATCGTAATCTCGTCATTCCGTCTGACGATCAGTTCCTCCCCGAGCTCACCCAAATATTGAACCAAGTTGTACGTAAATGAATCATAATTGTCAATCATTAAAATCATCTCTGCTCACCTCATCTGATTTTTTGTCTCTTCTTCGCTCAGCTCTAACGCCTTTTTCATCGCAAAAGCTTTTTTGAACGATTCCTTGTATTCATGCTTCGGAACCGAATCAATAACCACTCCTGCTCCGGACTGCATAAATGCATGTCCGCCGGCTGCATAGATCGTCCGGATCACAATGTTAAACTGCAAATCTCCGTTGAATCCGAACCAGCCTATAGATCCAGTATAAAGCCCCCGTCTTGTCGGCTCAAGCTCTTCTATAATTTCCATCGTTCTCACTTTGGGCGCTCCCGTGATGGTGCCCCCCGGGAACACCGCATGAATAATGTCTGTCGCGTCATATCCGTCCTGCAGCTCTCCCTGTACGTTTGACACGATATGCATGACGTGGGAATACTTTTCGATCGCCATAAACTCGTTAACCCGCACGGAGCCGTAGCGCGATACGCGCCCGAGGTCATTGCGCTCAAGATCAACAAGCATGACGTGTTCCGCACGTTCTTTTTCGTTGTGAATTAATTCATCAGCCAAAGCCTTGTCTTCAGCATCGTCTTTTCCTCTTGAACGCGTACCCGCGATCGGTCTCGTTTCAAGCTTCTTCCCCTTCTTTGTCACCAATAGCTCCGGCGACCCGCATATCACTTGAAACCCCGGTGTCTCGAGATAGGCCATGTAAGGAGACGGATTGACGTTTCTCAAGTGTTTATACACCTCATACGGATGAACGGATAAAGACTGAGACTGCCTGATGGACAAATTAACCTGGAACACATCGCCGCTCGCGATATATTGTTTAATTTGTTCTACAGCCTGTGAAAATCCTTCCTCAGTGAACGGAGCGGCGTACGATCCGTCCCCATTCCGATTCAGCGGTGAAAAAGGCTCGTCCGCCGTTTGGAGGGAACACCACATGTCCTCTAAGCCGGACAGCTTTTCTTCCGCAAGATCCGCTTCTTCCGCTTCAGTATGGGTAATGAGCCATAACGCCTCTTCCTCATGGTCATAAACGGCCACATCATCAAAAACAAGAAAGTAAATATCGGGTGTTTCCAGATCATCTAACGACAGCATCTTAAAATTCTCAATATATCGGGCATAGTCGTAACTGATAAAACCAATCGCACCGCCCTGAAAGTCCGGAAACTCAACGTTTGTTTCCGTTCCGAGCGTTCCAAACCATTCATGAAAGGCCCGCAGCGGGTCACCTTCTTTAAACAGTGTTTCTCCCTCATGCTTGATCGTTGTAATTCCGTCTTTCCCTCTGACGGACGCAATCGGATCTAGACCGGCTATACTGAATCTTCCCCCTCTCGCGCTTTCGAGCAGAACATGCCGTTTTCTCGATTTCGAAAGGTTTTCATATCGCTGTAAAAATGCTTGTTTCGTAAAAGGTATTTTTCTTCCTGCCGGTCTGCGTTGTGCCATCATATCAATCCTCTGCTTCGTTTTACTGTAGTTTTATTTTAAAGCAATCACACTGGTGAAAAAAGTGAATTTCACTTCCAACCATAAAATTCGAAACGTTTTTTGGATTTTCGATACTTCAGGCACAAAAAAACTCCCGGATACAGCCGGGAGCCGTGTGTATGTCTCTATTCAAACTGATAAAGCGGTGTGCTTAAGTAACGTTCTCCGTTACTAGGGATGATCGCAAGCACTTTCTTGCCTTTCCCGAGTTTTTTCGCGATTTCCAGTGCCGCGTAAATGGCCGCTCCGGAAGAAATACCGCCGAGAATCCCTTCTTCTTTTGCCGTTTTACGGGCATATTCAAATGCATCCTCGTTTTTGACGGGAATGATTTGATCATAGATGTCCGTATTCAATGTTTCAGGGACAAATCCCGCTCCGATACCCTGAATTTTATGCGGACCCGGTTTTCCGCCGGAAAGAACTGGAGAATCCGCCGGCTCTACCGCATAGATTTTGATGGATGGATATGCTTCTTTCAGCACTTCGCCCGCTCCCGTGATGGTTCCGCCGGTACCGATTCCGGCCACGAACGCATCAAGCTGGTCGTCACCAAACTGTTCTACGATTTCTTTCCCCGTCGTTTGGCGGTGAATTTCCGGGTTTGCCGCATTGTTGAATTGCTGAGGCACAAAGTATCCGTGTTCCTCCGCAAGTTCTTCCGCCTTTTTAATGGCGCCCTTCATTCCTTCTGCGCCGGGAGTCAGCACAAGCTCCGCTCCGTATGCGCGCAGCAGATTGCGTCGTTCCATACTCATTGTATCAGGCATAACGAGAATGGCTCTGAGACCTTTAGCCGCTGCCACCATCGCAAGACCGATCCCTGTATTTCCGCTTGTCGGTTCAATGATTGTGTCGCCGGCTTTTAATTTTCCTTCTTTTTCAGCCGCTTCAATCATCGCCGCTCCGATACGGTCTTTTACGCTGCTGCCCGGATTCATGTATTCAAGCTTCAGATATACATCTGCACTGTTTTCATCCGTCAGGCGATTCAATTTCACAATAGGAGTATTTCCGATTAGTTCAGTAATAGAATTTGCAATACGCACCATGTTGGACACCTCAATTTCCGACTAAATTTATTGGTATTATAAATATAAGTTATCAATTTCAAAATTTTTTGTCAATCATTTAGTTCTTTTTTCCCCGTAGAACCAAGAGACCCCCGCCTCTTTCCACAGCGTTTTGACTGTCGCCTTGTCACCTAATTGATCCATCGCGATCTGGCGTCTGATTTGACTCTTCACTTCATTGTATGAGAAAGTTCTCGCTTTAAGCTTTTCTTTCAGCTGAATGACGGCATATCCTGAAGAAACTTTAATCGGTTCAGCGGACCATTCATCTTCTTTGAGATGTTTAGCTTCTGTGGTATATGCCTGCGGGATATTTTCCTGGTTTTCTGTCACAAAGCCGAGGTCTCCGCCGTACTGAGACGTGTATCTGTCCGTGGAACGCTCAGCGGCGACGGCTTCAAAGCTGGAACCGCCTTTCAAATCAGCAAGCACCCTGTCCGCCTCTTCCTTGTTTTTGACGACAATGTGCCTGATTCTGTAGGAATCATCGAAATGATACAGTTCTTTATTTTTATTATAAAATGATTGCATTTCCTTATCCGATATATCGATGTCCTTCGTCAGCAGTTCTTCAAGAAGAATGTTGTAGCGGATCTGGTCTCTCCATTCTTTTTCGGTAATATGGCTGTCTTCATAAAATGAATTATTCACCGCTTTGATTAAAAGAAATTCCCGCTCCAATTCGCTGTTTGAAACTGTGAGTTTATTCTTTTTCGCAAGCTCTTCCACTACTTGTGCATTAATCATGTCTTCCAGAGTTGATTTTCCGTATTCGTCTTCCATCTTTTTCATCCAGTCCTGCCGTGTGATATGTTTATCACCGATTGTCGCGATGGATTCTTCAGATGACCCCGCGGCTTGGGATTTTGTTAACTTATACGCCACTGCTACACTGCATACCAACAGCGCCGCTACAATAATCGTCAAAAGTGTTCTCGATTTCAAAATCTACCCCATCCCTTTTACAAAATAGAACAACCCGCTAAAGAGCTAGCGGGTTGTTTCGTCACGAAGCTCTTCCAGTTCTTCTTTTGTAAATAAATATTTCTCATTACAAAAATGGCAAACCGCTTCGGCTTTTCCGTCTTCTTCTATCATATCTTGTATTTCTTTTTTGCCTAGTCCTAAAATGGCCGTTTCGAATCGATCTTTTGAACAAGAACAGTGAAATTTGACCGGCATTGTTTCGAGAACGTCCGGTTTTTGACCCAGAACTTCTTCTAAGATTTCTTCCGGTGTCAGGCCTTTTTGAATCAATTTTGAAATCGGTTCGATTTGAGATAATTGCTTTTCAATTGTTGAAATGGTTTCTTCATCAGTCCCCGGAAGAAGCTGAATGATGAACCCGCCCGCAGCGAGAATCGTGTTATCAGGATTTACTAGAACACCTACCCCGACAGATGAAGGAACTTGTTCAGAAGAAACAAGGTAATACGTGAAGTCATCACCGAGTTCACCCGAGACAATCTCTACTTGTCCCGTAAAATAATCACGCAAGCCCAAATCTTTTACGACACTGAGTGTTCCCTCAGTTCCGACCGCCCGTCTGACATCCAGTTTCCCTTGTTCATTGAGGTCAAAATGAACGTGCGGGTTTGATACGTATGCTCTTACCTCACCCTTTGCGTTCGCATCTGCGACAATGGCTCCGATCGGGCCGCCGCCTTCTATTTTGACTGTCAGCTTATCTTCACCCTTAAGCATCGCTCCGAGCATCAGAGACGCTGTCATCGTCCGGCCGATTGCGGCTGATGCCGTCGGCCACGTGTCATGCCTTCTTTGCGCTTCATTTACCATATCTGTCGTTCTGGCTGCATAAGCCCGCACTTTACCATCATATGCAATTGCTTTAATTAAATAATCCATCGTTTACCTCCTATACGTGACCCACGCGATTTCGCTCATAAATGATTTCCAGCCCTTTTAAAGTAAGAAACGGGTCAACAATATCAATACAGTCTGATTCATTTGCGATTAATGACGCAAGCCCGCCTGTCGCAATGACTTTCGGTTCTTGTTTGGCCTGCCATTTCATCCGCTTTACAATGCCTTCAACTTGTCCGACATAGCCGAAAAGGATGCCGGACTGCATGGCGCTTACCGTGTTTTTGCCGATGATATTGTCCGGTCGGGCGATTTCAATTCTCGGAAGCTTGGCCGCGCGTGAGTACAACGCTTCCGTTGAAATCGTAATGCCGGGAGCTATTGCGCCGCCCATATATTGTTTGTTTTCATCAATGTAGCAATACGTCGTCGCCGTTCCGAAATCAACAACAATTAAGGGGCCGCCATACTGATGAATCGCCGCAACAGCATTGACGATTCTGTCAGCTCCCACTTCTTTCGGATTGTCATATTTTATATTTAAACCTGTTTTCATTCCCGGGCCGACAACCTGCGGCTCGATGTGAAAGTATTTTGTGCACATTCTTTCTAAAGAGAACATAATCGGCGGCACTACGGATGAGATGATAATCCCTTCAATCTGTTCAAACATCAGTCCGGAATGTTCAAATAAGGAGCGGAGCAGCATGCCGAATTCGTCTTCTGTTTTGTGCCTGCTCGTTTCTATGCGCCAATGATATTCTAGTTCCCCATCATGATATACACCAATCACGGTGTTGGTGTTCCCCACATCTATAACCAGTAACAACCTCTATCACCACTTTTGAATAGTTTCTAATCATAACATTTTCAACATTCTACAATACCATACACGATCTGCGGCTCTTTTGTAAACAAAACGAAACCAGTAAAAAAACCGCCGGTATACGCCGGCGGTTTTCATATCAGAAAGCGAACTATTCTTTCGGCTCGTCTTTCTTTTCTTCTTCTGTTTTAGACAGGATGTTTACTTTCACATCGTCTTTTTGAAGATGGTCATCTGAGAAATTGCGCTCAGGGAGTTTTCCGTGATCCACGAGATGCTTGATTTGTTCCGCATCTAATGTTTCCACATCAAGCAATGTCTGAGCAATCAATTCAAGCTTATCGCGATTTTCAGTCAGGATGGTTTTCGCACGCTCATAACATTCTTTAATGATGCGCTGAATTTCCTGATCGATTTCGTAAGCGATCTGATCACTGTAGTTTTGCTCATTGTTGAAATCCCGGCCCAGGAATACTTGACCGCCTTGAGATTGACCGAACTGAAGCGGTCCGAGTTTTTCTGACATACCGAACTCTGTCACCATTCTTCTGGCAATGTTCGTTGCCCGCTGGAAGTCATTGTGAGCCCCCGTGCTGACTTCACCGAAGATAATTTCCTCCGCAACACGTCCGCCCAGAAGACCGACAATTTTATCGAGAAGTTCAGGTTTTGTCTGGAAGTAACGGTCTTCTCTCGGAAGCATGACCGCGTATCCGCCCGCCTGCCCCCTCGGAACGATCGTTACTTTATGAACCATATCGGCTTCATCCAGTACAAGTCCGATAACGGTGTGACCGCCCTCGTGGTACGCCACGATATTGCGTTCTTTTTTCGAGATGACGCGGCTCTTCTTCGCAGGACCCGCAATGACACGGTCCGTTGCTTCATCAATGTCGCGCATATCAATTTTCTTCTTGTTTTGACGGGCAGCAACGAGTGCTGCTTCGTTAAGAAGGTTTTCTAAATCTGCGCCTGAGAAACCGGGTGTTCTTGAAGCGATTGCTTTTAAGTTCACCGTCTCATCAAGCGGTTTGTTTCTCGCATGGACCTGCAATACGGCTTCACGGCCGATGACATCCGGACGGTCTACCGTAATCTGACGGTCAAAACGTCCCGGACGGAGCAATGCAGGGTCAAGAATGTCCGCACGGTTTGTCGCAGCGATAATAATGATTCCTTCATTCGCACTGAAACCGTCCATCTCAACAAGCAGCTGGTTCAGCGTCTGTTCGCGTTCATCATGCCCGCCGCCAAGACCGGCGCCGCGCTGACGTCCTACCGCGTCGATCTCATCAATGAAGATCAGGCAAGGCGCATTCTTTTTCGCATTTTCGAATAAATCACGCACACGGGAAGCACCGACACCGACAAACATTTCAACGAAGTCAGATCCGCTGATGCTGAAGAAAGGAACGCCAGCTTCACCGGCTGAGGCTCTCGCAAGCAATGTCTTACCGGTTCCCGGAGGTCCGACCAGCAGCACGCCTTTAGGGATTCTGGCGCCAAGCTCGGCGAATTTGCGGGGATCTTTCAGAAACTCAACAACCTCAACGAGTTCCTGCTTCTCCTCATCCGCGCCGGCTACATCTTTAAACTTCACGCGTTTCTTTTCTTCCGTATACAGCTTCGCTTTGCTCTTTCCGAAGTTCATGACACGGCTTCCGCCGCCCTGAGCCTGATTGAGCAGGAAGAAAAACAGAATAAAGATGATGACAAACGGAATGATCGTCGTTAAGAACGTCACCCACCCGCTTGTTTCCTGTGCGGGATCAACTTTTACGTCCGTCTTTTTAATTGCGTCAAATATCTGGTCTGCTCCTTTTCCTTCAGGAACATGTGTTAAAAAGTACTGGTCTTTGTCGTATTTTTTCAGCTGTCCTTTTACCTCATAAACACCTCTGACAGGCTGAACCGATACGCTATCAACTTTCCCTTCATCGAGATTCTTGATAAACGTACTGTACGACATATTTTCTGTTTTCGGGTTTGAGGTCTGGAAGTAACTCACAACCCCGATTACTACTAATAAAATAAGTAAATAAAAAATGGTATTACGGAAGACCCGATTCATTCCTTACCTCCTCCCACAGTAAGCACAACTATGTTCAATAGTACCATAGAAAATCATTCCAATACAACCGATAACCATCTCGGAAGCAGGCAGCCGATCAGCTTTCATAAATCGCCGGTTTTAATACTCCGATGTAAGGCAGATTGCGATAGCGCTCGGCATAATCAAGTCCGTAACCCACAACAAACGCGTCAGGAACTTCAAAGCCTACGAAGTCTGCTTTAATGTCCGCTTTTCTTCCGCTTGGTTTATCCAACAGGGTAACAATCTTAATTGATTTCGCTTTACGATATCGGAAGAGTTCTACGAGATAGCTCAAGGTTAACCCACTGTCGATAATATCTTCAATGATTAAGATGTCCCGGCCTTCTACAGATGTATCCAAATCTTTGATGATTTTGACTTCTCCGGAAGAAACCGTGGAATTTCCGTAGCTTGATACATCCATGAAGTCCATTTCCAAATATGTATCAATATGCTTTATAAGATCAGCCATAAAAGGGAGCGCTCCCTTTAACACACCGATTGCCAACGGAAACGTGTCGCTGTACTCGCTTGTTAATTGTTCTCCAAGCTGTTTTACTTTCTGCTGGATCTCATCTTCTGAGATCAGCACTTTTTCGATATCCTGTTTCATGTTAATGCTTGCCCCCTACACTTTTCATGCTGTCTATATTGTAATACAATGCGGTCACTGTTTGAAATCACAAGATCGTCAAAGATGGATTTTTTCAAGCCAGGCAGCCAGATAATTTCACCGCTCGCATCCGTTACAATCGGCCATTCGTCCCGATCCCGCAGAGGCAGTTTATGATCAATAAATATATCTTTTACCTTTTTCGAGCCATTCATCCCTTTAAGTTTAATCCGGTCGCCGATTTTTCTCGTCCGGATTGTTAAAGGAAATTGCACCTTATTTCTGCTTGTCATAAAAACAGCATTCCCATTTTTGATATGAGGGTCAGCCTGATCGGCCACCTCTATCATAAAGCCGTTGGGGAGAACAGCAGTCTCGCCTTCCGCTCCTTGCAGCTGCAGCTCAAAGGGAACCTTTTCACATTGCCATTGTTCAAATGTAAACAAACATGTCTGATATGATTTGACCACCTTCAGCCCTTTCGGAAAATCAAGCACTCCCGAGGCGCTTCCATTTTCCGCCCATTCCAGAAACTGCTGTATGTGGCGGGCGGAAAACGACGATGGAACGTTTTCATAAAGATAGTTTAATATTAGTTGAACTCCTCTTCTTTGTAAAGGTATCGGAAGGGCAAGCAATTGAGAGGAATCGACTTCAACCGATGTGTCAGACTTGCTTGTAATAACCTTATTCATTCGTTCTTTCGTTAATGACTGCAAGTATTGTTCGTCTTCTGTCAGTGCTTCACTCACCTTTTGAAACATTTTATGAACGTCAGGTGATTCTTGTTTTAAAAAGGAAGCACGGTCTTTCTGAATCTGTTTCTTGTATAATCGTCTTTTGCATTGCTCTCATCCGTTCTGTAGCTGAGCCCTTCTTGACGGCAGTATTCTAGGATTTCATCCTTTTCCGCATAGAGGAAAGGCCTGATCAGCCAGCCGGATGCAAATTCGCGGACGGGCTGCATTCCCGCGAGCCCTGCCCCGAGCGTACCTTTCGCAAGCCTCATGAGCATTGTCTCAACCTGGTCATCGCCGTGATGAGCCAGCGCCATAAACTTCGCTTGGTGTTTTGCCATCAGATCTTCGAAAAACTGATATCTGCAATCACGCGCGGCAGCCTGCTTGTTCAGCTTATTCTTCTTTGCGTATGCAGAAACATCAATCTGTACCGTTTCGCAGAGGATGTGTTCCGCTTCGCAATATGACTGCACAAACTTCATATCTTCTTCAGATTCAGGACCCCTGAACTGATGGTCGACATGCGCCGCTATGATAACGGAAGAATGCCCGAAGTGCTTATTCAGCATACTGAGAAGCGCCATTGAATCAGGGCCTCCGGAGACCCCGGCAATAATCGTTTCTCCCTCCGCCTGAAGATGATATGTTTTGAAAAAATCTTCCACGCTTTTCACAATGTCCCCCTCACAATGAGCAGGTTTTTTAAAGATATACATATCCTATCACTTTCATTCCCTCCAAGCAAAGAAGAAGCATGAGCGCAGGCGTCCGGCCGGCATTAGATGAGAAAAAAGACGATGTAAGCGAAATAAAGGGCGAGAACGCTGATTAAAATAAGTGTTGTTTCAAACAAACCATTGTGCTTTGCGGGTTTTTGTTTACGTTTATACCGCGTTTGAGATACAGCGCCCTGCCGCGGTTTTGATTGCGGCGGCTTAGGCTTGGCGGCGGCTTTCCTTTTACTCCCGGCGCTCTGCCCCGCCGTCAGGATGTCATGCTTCATGGCTTCCGCAGACGGATATTGGCCGTTTAAAGCAGAAAACAGAACCTTCTTATACTTATTCAGAAACGGGTGGCCTTCAATGATAGAACGAAGCTGTTCTTTCGGCTGTCCTGACTTTTTGCACTCTTTCTTCTGAACACAGTGGATCATGATCATTGCGACAGCAAACAGGTCATAGGATGGTTCTGCTTTTCTTGTTCCATACCCCCAATAGCCCCTGTCGTAAAACTCCGTATACTCTTTAATCGCGCGGCCTTGTTTTGTCGTTCCCCCTACATCAATGCAGCGGATGGCAGCCGGAGGTCCGGTTACAATGAGATTGTCCGGTTTGAGGTCGCCAAAAACCCACCCTTGCTGATGAAGGACTGACAGGCTGGAAAGAAGCTGCACCATCAGCACCGGAATCCACTCCGCTCCCTTACTGCTGATATATTGCGGAAGAAGCGGCCCTTCTATGTACTCCATCACGTAAAAAGAGACATTTTTATTCAGCTGCGGAATAAACGCATCGTCCGCATCAAAAAAGAAGGCCCCATCGTTTGCGACCGGGCCTTTGAAAAGGATTTTAAGACATTCACTTCAGAGGTAACAGACATGCTGTCGCTGCTTATTTTCAAAGCGACCTGTCCGCCTGATGCTTCTGCCAGATATACAATACCGTTAGCCCCTTTTCCAAGCTGTTTGAGCAATCTGTAGGATTTGCCGTTCCATTTGCCCTGAATTGCCGTCCCCGGTGCCAGACTACATGCCAAACTCGTTAAAGCGTCGTTCATCATCTGCCAACATGCTCCTTCTTGAGCGGATTCTCTCAAACTGCTGCGTCGCTTCCCGGATAGCGGGGCCCGTAGGGGTGATACCGCCGGTCGACAGCTTCGCAAAGAGTGCAGAAAGGGATTCAAGCTTCGGCGTCCAATTCAGCACAAGCTCAACTTCCTGGCTTTTCCCGGGAAATATACACATGGCAAATTCATTTTGTCCGGCCCGGGAATTTAAACTGATGGAAAGATCGATCAGCGCTTCTTTCACCGTTGGCAGTTTCGGCGCCATACTCGCACTCGTATCAACCAGCACAAGCACCTGCAGATGAACTGTTTCTCCGAGTTCATCAACCACTTCCATCACTTCGCCGCGTTTTTCCGGAGAAAGCTCTTCCATTTCAACGTTTTTCCCTAAGATTTGTTTAAGCTCTTGATTGACGACACCTTGCAGCGTCTGGGTCATTGCTTTTTTCGTTACCATTTGAACCGTCTGAGACAATTGTGACGCGTACACAACTTGATGGACGCCGCCTCCGGCCATGGCGATGCCTTCAACTTCCTTCATTGCCTCTTGGTCAATCGCGTTTTCTTCCATAATTCCTATAACATTCACCGTAATCCCCTGCTCCTTGGCGAAAGCCGCCATTGCGATCGGGTCTTCACCATGATTGGAGCAGCCATCTGTAATCAGCAGAACTTGATTTAAATGTCCCTTATTCACATACATTCCTCCCGGTGATACGATTAGTCCCATCTTCGCCAGAAGGAAAGTGATTTATACGAAAGGATTAAGAAATCTCCTTTTTATTTTGGAATACCGCCGGCACCGGTATGGAAGCCCATTTCGGCGTGTTGTGATCAATCCGGACAACAACCACCGTCATATCGTCTTCGATTTGGCCGGAACGCGTTCTGATGACCTCTTCCATTAATATATCAGCGATTTCCTGCGGATCTTCGGTTTTCAGCCCTTTCATTTTCCGTTTCATCCACAGGTCATGGTTTTCAACGTGCTTCGGTCCTTCAAAAATACCGTCACTCATCATGACGAGCAGATCTCCCGCTTTTAACTGTTCACTTACAACCTCCACATCAAATTCATTGATGATACCGATCGGCAGATTGCTGGCCTGCACTTTCATGACTTGATCTCCCCGCTTGATAAAACTCGGCGTTGAACCGACCTTCAAGAATTTGCAGCTTGCATCCTGAAGATCAATGATAGAAAGATCGAGAGTTGAGTAGATTTCGTCTGTCGTCCGTAAAGACAGAATACTGTTGATCGTTTTGATCGCTATTTTTTCATCAATACCTGATTCGAGAATTTTTTCGAGCAGCTTAATCGTTTCGTTGCTCTCATAATGGGCCCTCGCCCCATTGCCCATGCCGTCACTGATCGCGGCCGCATACTTTCTCGCCCCCAGTTCCATCATGCTGTAGCTGTCGCCGGAGACAAGACCGCCGCCTTTTGCCGCATGAGCCGCGCCTGTCGATACCCGGTACGATTTGGTCGAACCGAACGCAACATGGCTGTAGCCATTCGGATGAGCCGAGTGCTGTTCGCTTTTGACAAGTATCTGCTCCTCAAGAATGTCAGACAGCATCGGGGCGATGATTTTCTCACTCTCGCCGTGTCCTCCGCTGAACGGGATTGTCATTTCGATATCAATATTGCCCTGCTCCAAGCTGTATATCTCGACATGCTGAATCTCGATTCCGAAATGCTGAAGCGCCTCTATCATTTGTTCTTCCTGAATAAAATGCTGCTCCCTCTCCCGTTTTATTTCCCGAGAAAAGTCCGCCATGACCTCAGAAACCCCCAACAGCTGCTCGGCAACAAGCCTCCTGCTGTCCTGAACTTTTCTCTTCAGTGTCAGATGGGCGTGATGGTGGGCAAGTTCGTCCTCAATCAGCTCTTCCACCTGTCTGGATTTGGAACAGTGCTGCTGAAACTCTTTTTTAATCTGCGGTTTGAGGCATACTGTTTTTCCTCTGTTTCATGCATAACTTGTTTCATTAAATCATATGTTTTATCAAAGTTTTGAACCCAGCATTTGCTTTTCTTATAGCAGGATTGGCAGGAATGCTCGGTGATTTTGCTTAAAAAGAGATCCACTTCCCCTTCTTCCGCCTGCTCATCGGAAGACGTCTGATGAAAGGTGGCGAAGCTCTCCGACAAGGCATGAAACACATTGGAGAACTGGTCTACTTTCTGGGCGGTGACATCTCTGATTTTCCTCGCGTACTGCTGCTGTTCCTGACTGTGCTCAGCAGTGCCCGGTATGTATCGCGCCACCTTTTTCGTAATCGATTGGGGCGTAATCAAAAACAAAACAACGGCAATCAAAGATTCATAAAGAGTGGTCATTAATCCGGCAGACCCTTCTCCATATAATGAAATCAGCAGTGAGCCGATCACCAATCCGACTGCGGCGCCGGCTTTCTTTCCTTCTTTCAGCAGCCCGCCAAGAAGCCCGGAAAACGCAAGCAGACTCATTTGATAGAGATTCCCGATATTCGCAAGCCCGAGGATCAGTCCGGTCACAACACCGACCGTACAGCCGATGCTTGCCCCGCCGACAAAGGAAAAACTCAGCACGACATAGCGGGCCAGGATATGCTCAGCCTGCATTCCCTGAAATGAAACACCGGCAAGCCCGGTTAAAACAGATGCGATCAAGATCATAAAACAGATGATTTCTTCTATTTTTAACGATTGCTTCACTTTTTTGATCGTGAAAATCGGCAGGCTTTGTAAAAAGATCAGCGTCAAAATAAAGGCCAGGCCCGCCTCGACAACAGCCATCACATAATCATAGGTGGTAAAAGCGCCGCTTTCAAAATAAACAAATCCGATTCTCGCGGCAGCCATAGAGAAAAACACCACGATCGGCAGCATCTTCACCCGGTCCTGCACGATATATGTACCGATTTTTGAAAATAGAGTGAAGACGGCCAAAGCTGTGAGAATCAATAAAGAGTGTTTCGGCGAAATGGTTAAAGCGCCCGCAAGCAAAGACAGACAAGCATAGAAGGCTTTATCTCTTCTGATCAAAAGCATCGCTCCGAAAAACGGCAGTGCAAACGGAAGAACCTCAGATAATATGAAAGCCCGTCCAAGTAAAAAACCGATCACGACATAAATGAAACCCTTATAGAAAAAAAGTGAATGCGCTTGATGGACTGTAAGCTTTGCCGCCTTTTCAAAAAACGATTGCAGTTTTTCCAGAGCTTGTCCCGCCATCGGCCCGTTCACTCTTCTTTCCGCTTTTTCCATTGCTCTCATCCCCCACCTGTTTTATTCGTTGCTTGTCATTATAAATGAAAGCCCAGATAGGATTTTGTCAAAAGAAGGTAACAATTCCAAAGAACTCTTCGACGCTTTCTCCCTTGTTCCCCTTTCCTTTCGTATTTCCTCCGACATTTCTCAAAAAGTTGTCTAAATATGAAAAAATCGGCTTCTGCAACAGAAGCCGATTCGCTTGATGACCCGTACGGGATTCGAACCCGTGTTACCGCCGTGAAAGGGCGGTGTCTTAACCGCTTGACCAACGGGCCAGATATATATGGTAGCGGCGGAGGGGATCGAACCCCCGACCTCACGGGTATGAACCGTACGCTCTAGCCAGCTGAGCTACACCGCCATATAGGTGCTTATAAGCACAAGTTATATAATACAAAGGTTTCTTCATTCCGTCAACAGAAACTTCAAAGTTTTAATTTTCTGACTATAAAGGCGCATACAAAAAAAGCACCCGCTGGGATAGACGGATGCTCCATGTATTTATAGAAAGCAGCAAGTTATCCTCTTCTTGCTCCGCGCCCTCCACGTTTTGATTCCGTGTTTCGTTTTAAAGATGATAAGCGGTCTTCGCTATCTTTAAGAAACTTGTTCATTTTCTGTTCAAAAGATTCTTTCGGACGGAAATCATTTCTAGGTCTGGCTTGCGGACGGTCTTTAGCTTTTTAATTGATAAACCAATTTTCCCGTCTTTTTCAACGTTGATGACTTTCACTTCAACTTGATCGCCGACTTTTAAATGCTCGTTAATGTCTTTTACATAATTATCGGCTACCTCACTGATATGAACGAGACCGGTTGAGCCTCCAGGCAATTCAACAAATGCTCCGAAATTTGTAATACCTGTTATTTTCCCTTGCAACTTGCTGCCAACTTCAATCGACATAAAAAAAGTGCTCCTCCTTAGGCTTATAAAAAGATCGTTTGTTTAATTATACCTAAATAAAAATTTAAGTGTCAACAAGGCTACTTGCTCTTCTTTTCTACATTAAAGAGAATCTCACCATTTCCTGACATAAACAAGTCTCTTCTGGCAAGCTCTGTGACGTAATCCTCATCCTTTAATTTGGAAATTTCATCTTTTAAATCAGCCTGTTTCGCATCCAATTCTTTTACTTGTTTTTCCAGCTGAGCCTTTTTTTCTTCGTTTGCGCTAAGGGAAGAGGTCTGTGACCACAGAGAACCCGCTAAGACAATAGCCGTCAACAACACAAGGGCGCCGAATACGATCAACCGTCTGAAAAGCCCTTTCCGCCTTCTTTTCATAAGCTGGGATTGCCGTTCAACCTGCTCTTTATAGTCGTTTTGAATTTCAGTTATTGTACGTTCTCTAGATAGATTCAAACCAGACGGTCCTCCTTTCACCTTTTCAAAATACGTATCATGGTCGATCTGATTGTTATGATTAGTTTCTTGCTCTTTTGTAAAAATCCTGCACTTTTTTGAAAATATCGTTTGAAAGTAAGACGCCACTTTTCAGGAAGAAGTTTCAATAATTGTTTTAACAGGAAAAACAGCGGATACAGCAAAAACGCTACGATCTTAAAAAGACACTTCGCAAAAAAGGCACTCACCCGATAGGAGTATAAAGAAATAACCGTGATCAGCCCGATGAGCAGCTTAAAGAGCAGAAGCACCGGACGGAACAGCACGTGCTGAATGAGCTTTTTTGCGAATTGGTAAAGAGACACCGCAAGATGAATGGCAAATTTCAGTATTTTTATATACATTCGTTTAAACAGGCTTTGGTACGTCGCAATACCCAGTAAGACAGCCAAGAAAATGTATACCCTGAGTTCTCCTTCATTCACGTTGAGCAGCACATAGAAAAACAGCAGACCTTGTACAATCCAAAAGAGAATGTCATGAATGAATAACAGCCATCTGGCCGTTTTGGCGCGGCTGACAAACAGCCTGTATGTATCAAGCGACGCTCCGAGCCAGGCGCCCATACCGGTCATTGCCAGCATCGTATAAAGTTGGGTCGTCAGCGTCATTTAAACAACTTGCTAAAAAACCCTTTAGCTTTATCCCCTTGCTGCTCGTCTAAATATACAAGGTCAAACACCCTGCCTTTTATAGATACAATCCCTTTTTCCACATCAAGGTTTTTCATCTGCAGGTTCTCGCCTCTGACGGAAAGCATTCCCATAACCGTTTCCAGCAAAAACTCTTCGTTATCAAAACTTTCCACATGCTTGACGCCCGAAATGTCTAAATGCTTTCTCCCTTTCATCGTTACATCATGCTGTTCCGGAACAGAAGAAGAACCTTTTTGCTCATAATATGAATTCATCTATTCAGCCCCCATATCCTCGATACTTTTAGCATTATTACTGCATTGTATGAGGCGGGAGCCTTGTTTAGAACAAGCCTATTCGCCGAGTTTTTCTTCTTTGACGATTGTATACATGCCCGCGGCTTCTTCTTTTTTCGTTGTTTCTTTCAATTCATTTACCTTCACGGTGACAAGCTTCTGCCCGAAGCGGACCTTCAGTTCATCACCGGCTTTTACGTCTGAGCTGGCTTTCGCCTGATTCCCGTTAACGGTGATTCTCCCTTGATCGGCGACCTCTTTCGCCAATGTGCGGCGTTTAATTAATCTGGATACTTTTAAAAACTTATCAAGTCTCATATCAGAATCTCCTCTCCATTTCTTTTGCTTCATCCCACAATTTGTCCATTTCCTCAAGTGACATTGCGGTCAATTCAAGCCCCTTTGCTGCCGCTTCTTTCTCAATATAAGCAAAGCGTCTGCGGAATTTGTCATTTGTCATGGCGAGCGCTTCCTCAGGCTCAATTTTATAGTATCGGCCGATATTGACCAATGCAAATAAAACATCGCCGAATTCAGCTTTTAAGCTGATTTCATCTGCTGATTCGGCGGAAGCCTCTGCAGAAAATTCCTTCAGCTCTTCATTTACTTTATCCCATATATCCTGAACGTCATCCCAGTCAAAGCCGGTTTTGGCGGCTTTTTTCTGAAGCTTGGCGGCTTTCGCAAGAGAAGGCAGGGTTTTCGGTACGACATCCAGCAATGAAGAGGATGTTGTTTGCTTTTCCGCCTTTTTGATTTCTTCCCAGTTGGCGACGACATCATGTTCATCCTGAACCTTAACATCCTTAAACACGTGCGGGTGCCGTCTGACCATCTTCGCACTGATGTCTCTGATGACATCATCAATTGAGAAATACCCCTCGTCTTCTCCGATCTGGGCGTGCAGCATAACCTGAAGCATGACGTCCCCGAGTTCTTCTATCATGTGATCCGTGTCCTCTTCGTCAATGGCCTCAAGCAGTTCGTAGCATTCCTCAATCATAAATTTCTTTAATGACTGGTGTGTTTGCTTTTGATCCCACGGACAGCCGTTCGGCCCGCGAAGCTCGCGAATAATACTTCGGAATGCAGAAAATTCCTGGTAAAGGAGTTCTTCTTTTTAATCGGCGGAACATACACGCTTGTTAAGTTATTTATTTCTACATTGCGGTCAAGTTCAAACAAAGGCACCTTGGTCATCTTTTCTCCCTGGCTCCCGGCTGCCGTAACGATGACCACTTCATAGTCGTCAGGCAATTTCTCCATGAGCGTCAGCTTCACCTCAGAGGCCGTCATTTGGTCATAAACCTGGCAGATGATCAGGTGATGCCGGAGTTCGAGCTCATCCGGCGTCATTGTTTGCGCATCCGTAAATTGAAACCCTTCAATCGGATCAATTCGCAATGCATTAAAAGTGGCATCCAGAAAGCTTTGCCCTCCGGCAGTATGAACAGCTATCTGTTGTTCTTCCCGGCGTTCGAATAACAGCTGAACGGTTTTCTCAGCGACAAACGGATGCCCGGGTACAGCGTAGACGACATCTTCTTGCTTCGCTTTTTCAAACAGAATGTCCGTGATCTCTTCATAGACCGCTTCAAACTGATCATGTTTTTCATAAATATCATCAAAATACCGGATGTCCGCTTCCGTCTCTTGCTCTAATTCCGAAATCAAAGGGTGGTCTTTCGTTCTTATATATAAATGCTTCGCCCGAGTCAGCAGCTTATGTACGCCCACTGTCAACTGATCCATGTCTCCGGCGCCGAGGCCGACGACCGTAATATTACCTGCCATGTTTTTCTCTCCTCTTTTTCAATTTGCTTAAAGCACTGCCGAAAGGAAGGCCGCTCAGCTCTTCATCCGTGAAAATCTTCATTCTTATCATACAATAAATAAACAATAGCCCTCCGATGACTGACGCAGACAGACTCTCACATACAGCTCCGGCCCTGCTGACAGGAACAAATAACTGCCAAAGCTTCATGTATACGACCAAAAAGAAGACCATCAGCAGACTGCACCAGCACAGACGGGCAATCACGCCGCCAATATTCGTCAGCCATCCCTTCGACCAAATTCTCCGGAGATTCAAGCACGCAACTGCGGCAAATGCCAAGACGGTCGCCAGTGCCGCTCCTGTAATACCCCAGCCGGGGACCAACCAAACATTCAGCACCCATTTCAGCGCCCCTCCCGTCAAAACGGATACGGCGGGGAAAACGGTATGTCCCGCTCCTTGCAGAATCGCGGCTGCCGTAAGCGCAATTGAGGCAAAAAAGATAGATAAGCTGAATATTTGTAAGGTCTGCGTCCCCTCACTGTTTTGGAAAAGCATGATATTCACCGGTTCTAAAATGCAAAAAAGCCCGGCCGATGCGCCGATCCCTACCGCAAGGCAGAGCTTGACGGCTGATGTCGCTTTCTCTTTTATGATAAACGGCTTGTTCCCATGCACCGCTTTTGAAATGGAAGGAACAAGAGATGCGGCGATACTGACGGCAAACACGGTTCCCAGCTGAAGGAGCGGCTGTCCGCGGTCATATATGCCTTTCAGCTGTTTCGCAGCATGGCTCTCCGTCCCGTCTGAAAGCAGCGAATATAAGTTTAAGGCGTCTACAAGCTGAATCAAAAGCATGAGTACACTGCTGATACAGATGGTGACTGAATAAAGCAGCAGCTTTTTTACAATGACGGCCGTTTCGATATGTCCGCCATCTTTCTTTGTTTCTTCCCGCTTATACCAGAAAACAGCCAATACACAAAGGGCCGCAAAGCTCCCGGCTATTGATCCCGAGGCCGCACCCGCACCCGCCGCGTATAATGAACGGCCGCTTTTCAAAAGCCATAAGGATAAACCGAGAAGCACCGCCACCCGAAGAAGCTGTTCCGTAATCTGGGATAAGGCTGACGGCATCATATCATGCACGCCTTGGAAATACCCCCGGATAACCGCCGTAAACGGAAACAGTATGAAAGCGAACGCCGCGACCCTTATCAGCATCACAAGGCGGGCGTCACCCATAAAACCGGCCAACGGCGCCGCGCCGGCATACATGAGCGCAAACAGAACAAGTCCGGCCGCCGTGACATAAAGGGCGGAAATTTTCATTATTTTTGTTTATGATCGCTATAATCGTTCATTAATTTTGAGATGATCACCGGAAAACCGGATGTTGACAGCATGACCGCGATCCCTAAAAACGGATACACCTGCTGATAAATGTAAAATCCGACGTCACCGACAATATTCTGAAAAGGAACCCTGTACACGGCGCTTAATATCTTCGTCACGATACCCGCAACGACGAGCACAAAAGCACCTTTCCATGCCGATTGCCGCTTGGCGCCAACTGAATCGTTCATCCAAAAGCTCCTTCCAGCCGCTAGAAAATTACGTCTATAAAACGAGCTTATTATATCACAATCCTAACGGCCGAACCGATAGAGAGCACATATGAATATGAAAAAGAACAGCACTTGTATAAGAGCTGCTCTTTCTCCGTTTTCTTATTTCAATAATGGTAATAAGACCTACTGCTCCATCTGCCTCGCCAAAAAACTGGCTGCCGTTTCTACCGCTTTATGTTCTACTTCTCCAAGCGCCTGTTCCTTGGAAAAGATGACCACGGCCCCGATAGGATCGCCATTTGCCACGATCGGAGCGATTGTATAGGAGCTCATATCTTCATCAACGTCATTCACAAGCTGCGCGGACTTTACGTCGTTTTCTACCACTGAGCTGCGCTGATCCATCGTTTTTTCGAGCAAATCGCTGATGGCTTTATTCAGAAATTCTTTTTTCGAACTGCCCGAAACGGCAATATACGCGTCACGGTCGCAAATCAAGACGGAATGGCCGAGACTGTCATACAATGCATCTGCATATTCTTTCGCAAAATCGCCAAGCTCACTGATAGGAGAATATTTTTTCAATATAACTTCTCCGTCGCGGTCAACGAATATTTCAAGCGGG
This sequence comes from Paenibacillus lentimorbus NRRL B-30488, assembly GCF_000411595.1. NCBI lineage: Bacteria > Bacillati > Bacillota > Bacilli > Caryophanales > Paenibacillaceae > Paenibacillus > Paenibacillus lentimorbus. The sequence goes on from NZ_ANAT01000016.1 coordinate 26,159, forward strand.
TCTCCTTCCCTGATCCGCAGTGTTCTCCGAATTTCTTTAGGAATGACGACCCGTCCTAGATCATCAATACGACGTACGATACCTGTAGCTTTCATCTCTCTGGTGCCTCTCTTTCATGTGATGATATTTAAGGGAAAGTACTAAAGCTCTTTACTTTATGTAGCTTCCGCCACTCGCTTGAAATTAGTATCCGTCACATCAAATGTAATATACACCAGAGAGTAACAATTTTTATGAAGATGCGATTGTTTCTTTCTTCACATTCTGAAGTCCTTTCAGCATGCCGAGAACGGTCTCCAGCCACTCTTCCGTTTTGCGGCCTTTCGTCTGTACTGAGATTTTCAGCTTTTTCCCTTCCATTCCCAGTCCGATCTGCCGGCCGTATTTATTGCCGAGTTCGAATAATTTCTGGCCGTCAATCTGTGCGCTGGCCTCTTCAGAAATGGTAAATCTGATCGCGTCTTTATCCTGCTTGATGAGTTCGACGCGTTCATATTTTCCGTATACCTTCATCTCAGCAACCGTAAACAGCCATTCAACTTCTTTAGGGTAGCTGCCGAACCTGTCGATGATTTCATCTTGGAGCTCATTTTTCTCCTCAATTGTGGCGATTGACCTGAAGCGTTTATACATGTCGATTTTTTGCTTGCCGTCTTGTATATAGTTTTCGGGAATATACGCGTCAAGCTCGATATCGATTTCTGTCTCAAACTGTTCGCTTTTCGGAATATCGCCTTTCCGCTCTTCAATCGCTTCCTTGAGCATTTGCGAGTACAGGTCAAAACCGACTGAGTCGATAAAGCCGTGCTGCTGGGCGCCGAGAAGGTTCCCCGCTCCCCTGATCGTCAAGTCACGCATGGCGATTTTAAAGCCTGATCCCAGCTCGGTAAATTCTTTAATCGCCTGCAGCCGTTTTTCCGCCACCTCAGTAAGCACTTTGTCTCTGCGGTACGTAAAATACGCGTAAGCGACGCGGTTGGAACGGCCGACCCGTCCTCTCAGCTGATACAGCTGAGACAGCCCCATTTTGTCTCCGTCGAACACAATCAAGGTATTGACATTTGGTATATCTACGCCTGTCTCAATAATAGTCGTGCTGACAAGGACGTCTGATTCCCCTTCCAGAAAATTGAGCATGACGCTTTCCAATTCATTTTCAGTCATTTTTCCGTGGGCATATGCCACTTTCGCATCGGGAACAAGCATGGAAATTTCATCAGCCTTCCGCTCGATGTCATCCACGCGGTTGTACAAGAAATATACCTGTCCTCCGCGCGCCAGTTCTCTTTCGATAGCTTCTCGTACAAGCGCACCGTTGTATTCCACGACATATGTCTGAACAGGGAAACGGTTTTCCGGCGGCGTTTCAATAACGGATAAGTCCCGCACACCGAGCATGGACATATGAAGCGTACGCGGAATCGGCGTCGCTGTAAGAGTCAGCACATCGACATTGGCTTTGATCTGTTTGATTTTTTCCTTATGCGTCACGCCGAAGCGCTGCTCTTCATCTATGATGAGCAAGCCGAGATCTTTATAGACGACGTCTTTAGACAAGAGCCTGTGGGTTCCGATTACGATGTCTACCGTTCCGTTTTTCAGGCCTTTAATCGTTTCATTGGATTCTTTTCTCGTTCTGAATCGGCTGAGAAGACCGATGTTAATCGGATAGTCCTGAAAACGCTCCATAATGGTTTCATAATGCTGCTGCGCGAGTATTGTCGTCGGCACAAGAAGCGCGACCTGCTTTCCGTCTGCGATCGCTTTAAAGGCCGCTCGGATGGCTACCTCCGTCTTCCCGTATCCCACATCACCGCAAAGCAAACGGTCCATCGGGCGCTCTCTTTCCATATCCTTTTTAATCTCCTGAATGGAACGGAGCTGGTCCTCTGTTTCCTGATAAGGGAAAGCAGATTCGAACTGCCGCTGCATTTCATGATCGGGCGAGAACGCATAGCCTTTGCTTGCTTCCCGTTCCGCATAAAGCTTAATCAGATCATCGGCAATATCCTGAACGGAGTTTTCAACTTTTTTCTTCACCCGTTTCCATTCACTGCCGCCCAGTTTATAAAGCTTCGGTTCTTTTCCTTCAGAGCCGACGTACTTCTGCACCTGATCGATTTGTTCTACAGGGACGTACAGCTTATCGCTGCCCTGATAATGAATGTTGAGGTAATCTTTATGAATGCCTTTGATTTCTAGTGTTTCGATCCCCAAATACTTACCGATCCCGTGGTTGACGTGGACGACATAGTCACCGACCTGAAGCTCAGAATAGCTTTTGATCCGTTCGGCATTTGTCAGCTTCTGCTTTCTCGGCTTTTTCTTAATTCGGTTTTTGAACAGCTCTTCCTCCGTAATGACGGCCAGCTTCATCAGCGGCAGTTCAAAACCGGATTGCAGCTCGCCTTCCATGACATAGACCTGTCCTTGCACAAGCGCTTTGGAGCTGTCCGTTTTTGCGGCTTCAATTTCGTAATCAGCCAGCACGGATGCCAATCTGTCGGTTCTGTCCTTATTTGCGCCTAAAAAAACGACGGTGAAGTTTGATTTCTTAAAGCGCTCCATTTCACCTGCGAGGACATTCATCTGCCCGTGAAAACTCTGCATCTGCCGGCTTGTCACATTCACGATATTCTGAGGGCTTGTATGCTGGACATGACGCAAAAATAATGAATAATAAATAGCCGGGCGCCGCTTTTCGCTCATAAGCTCCTGAAAGCTGAAGGATAAATGAATGTCATGCAGAATTTTCCCTTCCTCGAGCAGACTTGTCGTAAATTCGGCCTCTTCTTTTTGCAGCTGATCCTCCATTTCATGAATGCGGCTGACCTCGTCTAACAGTAACAACGTGTCTGCCGGTGTATAATCTAGCAAACTAGCAGGCTTTTCGTAAAAGTACGAGAGATACTTCACAAGTTCCTGATCAGTCTGTCCCGTTGATAACCGTTCTTTATCATGTGAGATATTGATATGAAGCATTTCCTTTTGTTTGTCCTGCTTCAGCTTTTTCAGACTGTCGGCAAGCCCTTTATCGAGCCTTTCCATTGCCCGGGCTTTTTCTTCCGCCCTTATGATCAATTCCTTCGCCGGTCCGATCGCCACATGTTTGAGCGTCTCAATTGATCTCTGGTCATCAGAATTGAAGCTTCTGATGGAATCGACCTCCGTATCAAACAGTTCAATTCGCACCGGATGCTCCGACGTCAGCGGATAAATGTCGATAATTCCGCCGCGAATACTGAATTCACCGGGTGCAGAAACCATATCGGAACGCTCATACCCCACCTCTACAAGGCGCGCGGACAGCTGATCCGGTTCTATATCGTCTCCGAGTGAAATGACGAGCTGGCTGCTTTTCCACAGCTCCTTCGGCGGAAGCATTCTTCTCACTGCCGCAACGGGCGCCACAACGACCGGCGCTTCTCCGTTTGTTAATCTATTAATGACATCAAGCCGCTGAGCGCGCAGTTCAGGACTGGCTACCGCAATTTCTGAAGAAATCAATTCATTCACGGGGTATAAAAAAACAGATTGATCCCCGAGAAGCGCCGTCAGATCTTCCGTCACTTTTTGGGCCTGATATAAATTATGGGTGATAAAGAAAATCGGCCTTTTCGTTTCCTGTGCAAGGGCGGAGGTAAAAACAGAACGCGCGGAACCTGACAGACCCGCAAGCAGCTGTTCCTTCAGCCCCTCATGTAAACCGTTGACAATGGATTTAAAATCATCGCTTTCTTTAATAAAGGTTTGAATGTTGTCCATATGGGCCCTCCTCTCTATTTTCTGCAAGAACAGAAAAACGCTTTGGTCTAGAATCTACACCAAAGCTTCTTATTGAATAAATGTGTTGTGTTCATGGTAGTGCGGATTGCGTTCCAGCGCCTCTTGGCAGTCTTCACAAATTGTAAGAACATGGACATCTCCATTGTCTTTATATGAAATCATATCGTTTCTTTCCTCATTTGTTAAGTGCTGAAATCCAAGTGACTGTGTCGGCACCGTCGAATATTCCAGGCTCCCTACCTTAAAGCCGCAGTGGCGGCAGAAATAATGCAAAGCCATACGTTGGACCTCCTGATGTAAAAAAATCATTTTTCCCTAGTATGGTCTCCCATTATTTATCTTATACATTTGCATTAAATTCGTTCATGACTTCTAAAAATGGTTTCGTTAAGGAAGCTTCGCAGGCTTTTACGGTTTTTGAGACGGCATCATTTATATGCGGCGCTTCTTCCTTCGTAAAAGCTCCCAGTACATAGTCAACGACTTTCATTCCGCCAGCGGGGCGGCCGATTCCGATTCTGACCCGGTCAAATTCAGGGGTTCCGAGGTGCTGTATAAGCGATTTAATCCCGTTATGTCCGCCTGCGCTCCCCTTCGTCCGGAGCCTGATTTTTCCCGTCGGAAGATCAAGGTCATCGTATATGACTTTCAGATCTTCATGATCGGCATCATAATAATCCAGCAGCGGCCGCAAACATTCCCCTGATAAATTCATATATGTAAGCGGTTTAACAAGTAGAACTTTTTTCCGGAAACAAACCCCATTCCGTAAAGTCCGTTGAATTTCGTTTTATTCAGTTCAATATTCCATTCTTTAGAAAGCTCGTCAATGGCCATAAAGCCGACATTATGTCTCGTGTTCTCATAGGTTTTTCCCGGGTTACCGAGACCGGCAATCACAAGCATCGTAAATCCTCCCTCAACATCGCTGTAATTCTTCTCATTCTAGCACAAAAGACGTAACCTCGGGCGGGTTACGTCTTAAAGCGCTTATTGACTTTCTCCTTCGGGCTCTTCCTCAGGAGACGGTTCTGCATCTTCTTCGAATGCTTCCTGCTTAGGAGGAAGGATGGAAGCCACGACTTCTTCCGGGTCGTTTGTAAATGTATAATTGCCGTCAGCAGTCAGATCTGCGATGGTCAGCACATCATTCATTTCAAGCCCGGAAATATCAACATTGATTGTCTGAGGGATGTCCTTCGGCTTAGCCTTAATCGAAAGTTCATGCAGCGGCTGCTGGATGACGCCTCCGTCTTTGACTCCTTGCGCCTCTCCCGTCAGCTGAATCGGCACCTCGGCCTCCAGCTCCTCACTCATATTCACGACTTGAAAATCGGCGTGCGTCAATTCGTTTTTGAGCGGGTCTGTCTGAAGATCGGTCACCATAACCGATTGCTGATTTCCGTTGACATCAATTGTGATAATCGTGTTTTTTCCTTCGTCCCGCAATGTTTTAAGCAATTCGACACTGTCTAAAGAGACAGGCGTATTCGTTGTTTCTTTACCGTATATAATCCCTGGAACATGTCCTGAATGACGGATTTTCCGAAGCGTCGAACGTTTAAAATCTGTTCTTTCATTTGCTTTTAAAGTTGCCATATTCAGCACCATCCTAATTATCGTTTTATCGTCCTATTAGAACAATACCCACAATAACTGGGATTTAAACCTTAAAGTTTCGGTTTAGCTGAATAAATAGCTGACAGATTGTTTCTCGTGAACGCGGATAATCGCTTCAGCCAGAAGCGGTCCGACAGAAAGCTGCTTAAAGCGGTCGATTTTTTCTCATCAGGAAGCTTAATGCTGTTCGTTACGACAAGCTCCTTGATTTTAGAGTTATTGATCCGCTCAACGGCAGGGCCTGACAGTACAGGGTGCGTACAGCATGCATACACTTCTGCAGCTCCGTTTTCAACCAGCGCGTTAGCGGCAAGTGTGATTGTGCCGGCCGTATCAATAATATCATCGATCAGAATCGCTGTTTTTCCTTCCACGTTACCGACGATGTTCATCACTTCCACCTCATTCGGTCTAGGACGGCGTTTGTCGATAATCGCGATCGGCGCTTTCAGACGGTCCGCAAGTTTGCGGGCGCGCGTCACACCGCCGTGGTCAGGAGAAACAATAACGATATCTTTCAAGTCTTTACCTTCAAAGTAATGGCCTAAAATCGGAACACCCATTAAGTGGTCAATCGGAATATCAAAGAAACCTTGAATTTGCGGCGCGTGTAAATCAAGCGCGATCACGCGTGTCGCACCCGCTGTTTCAAGCAGGTTTGCAAAAAGTTTTGCCGTAATCGGTTCACGTGATCTTGCTTTTCTGTCCTGGCGCGCATAACCGTAGTACGGAATCACAATGTTGATTGTTTTCGCGGAAGCGCGCTTTAGAGCGTCAACCATAATCAGCAATTCCATAATATGCTCATTAACCGGCGCACTTGTAGACTGAATGATATAGCAATCACAGCCGCGAATACTTTCTTCTATGTTGATCTGGACCTCTCCGTCACTGAATCTTGTAACAGAGCACTTTCCTAATTGAACCCCTACATTATCCGCGATTTCTTTTGCAAGTTCTGGATTTGAATTCAAAGAAAAAATCTTTAAATTCTTATCTCCGTATTCGTTAGACATGGTAAACCTCCGATTTTAGGATTATTTTTTATGAATATTTTTCACATAATCTTCTTTATTTACTTGTCTTGCTCTGGCAATGGCAAGCGCTTCGCCCGGCACATCTTCAGTTACGGTTGAACCCGCAGCGACGTACGCGCCTTCTCCCACTGTAACAGGTGCGACCAAATTGGAGTTGCAGCCTATAAAAGCGCCGTCTTCAATCTTGGTTAAATATTTTTTCTTCCCATCATAATTGACCGTGATGGAGCCGCAGCCCAGATTCACATCCGTGCCCACTTCGGCATCACCGATATAGCTTAAATGAGATGCTTTGCTTCGGTCGCCGAATTTTGTTTTCTTGATTTCAACAAAGTTTCCGATCTTCACTTCATTGCCGATTGCGGAATCGGGTCTGATGTGAGCAAAAGGACCGATATTTACATCATTCCCAACTTTGCTGCGGTTGACAACGGATTGTTTAATCACAGTGCGGCTGCCGATTGAGCTGTCCTCTATCTCAGTGTGAGGGCCGATGACACATTCATCGCCGATTTCAGCTTGTCCCTTTAACACAGTTCCGGGATAAATAACTGTATCTTGTCCGATACGCGCGTCAGGTGAGATGTACGTATTCATCGGATCGATTAAAGTGACTCCGTTCTGCATATGCCGTTTGTTAATTCGCTCTTTCATATACATTTCAGCCTGAGAAAGAGCGACTCTATCATTCACTCCGAGCGTCTCTTGGAAGTTACCAGTCTGGTAAGCGGCAACAGTTTCGCCTTCGTCTTTGAGGATTTCGATCACATCCGGCAGATAATACTCGCCTTGGGCATTTTCATTCGAAACCTGTTCGATGACACGAAAAAGAGCCTCGTTATCAAAACAGTACGTTCCCGTGTTGATTTCTTTCACAAGACGTTCTTGCTCCGAAGCATCCTTGTGCTCCACGATTTTTTGAACGGCGCCGTCTTCACTGCGGATGATTCTTCCGTATCCGGCGGGATCGTCGGCAACAGCCGTTAACACCGTGGCTTTTGCACCTTTGTCTGTATGTTCATTCAGCATGGCTTCCATCGTCTCCGCCGTCAGAAGCGGTGTATCGCCGCAAATAACGATCGTGACACCCTTTTCTCCGTGAAGAAATGGTTTTGCCTGTTTGACCGCATGAGCCGTACCGAGCTGTTCTGCTTGGAGAGCGTAATCGCTTTTCTGTCCGAGCTGCTTCTTCACATCTTCGGCGCCGTGTCCTACGATGGTGACAAGCTTCGCTAAAGATAATTTCAGAGCTTCGTCTGCGACGTGCTCTACCATAGGCTTTCCGCATACCGGATGAAGGACCTTATAAAGCTTCGATTTCATTCTCGTTCCTTTTCCGGCAGCTAAAATCACTGCAAACCGCTTATCCATTTAATGGCCTCCAATATCCCTTTTATCCATAGAAAAATATATCCTAAATAGCTGTTGATTTCAAGAAGACATCAAAAAGTGCAAGAATTTTCTATGTAATCGCTTTATTACTGAAAAATCAGATTTAAAAAAGGACTGCCGGAAAAGGCCTTGTGTCAGCCTTTATCAGCAGTCCTTACATTTTGTTATGTTTAAGAAGCCCCGGCTTCTTCATATTCTAATGCTTCAGAATCACCCAAACGATGATACTCATTTAAAACAGCATCCTGGATCTTGCCCCGCGTGCTGGAATTAATAGGATGAGCAATATCGCGGAATTCTCCATCAGGGGTGCGTTTACTCGGCATCGCAACGAAAAGACCATTGTTTCCATCAATCACACGAATATCATGTACGACAAATTCGTGATCCAGCGTGATGGATGCAATCGCTCTCATGCGACCATCGGTATTCACGCGGCGTAATCTTACGTCAGTAACTTCCACAGTAGTTCACCACCTTTTCCCTATATAAAAGCATTAGTCTAACAATTCCACGATTCTTTTTAAATTCCTGCACGTTTCAAAAAGTTTTTTTGAAAATATAGGATATACATACACAATTAGGTGATAAACCATATTTGGGGATCATATACTGCATAAAAAAAGTGATCCCGGAGACCGGAACCACTTTTCTGAGATTTAAGATTTTACCAGCGCAATGACTTCAATTTCCACGAGAGCGTCTTTCGGCAGTCTCGCCACTTCCACACAAGACCTTGCCGGCTTATGTACATCAAAGTATTGTCCGTACACTTCATTCACTTCCGCAAACTGCTCCATATCAGCAATAAATACCGTTGCTTTGACAACCGTCTCGAGAGAAGCGCCCGCTTCTTTCAGCACAGCTTTTAAATTGCTGAACACCTGATGCGTTTGTTCTGTGATATCACCGTTTACCATTTCTCCTTCAGCAGTAAGAGGAATCTGGCCTGAGCTGTAAAACATGTTGTTTACGATGATTCCCTGTGAATATGGCCCGATCGCTGCCGGCGCGTGTTTCGTATGGATTGCTTTAATCATTTTTCTGTCTCCCCATTCTTTAAATGCTGTTCTTTAAAAAATCGCAGAAAATTGCCGTTTTGAATCTCAATCGTTTTGTCTTTCATATTGATGGTTGAAAGCGTGAGCAGTGACATGTATTCATCGACAAGCCGTTCATTCACTCCCTCGGCTTCAACCAAGACGCCTATCCCCGCGACGTTTGCATTAAACTCATCAAGCAGGCTGATCATGCCGTTAATGGTGCCGCCGGCTTTCATAAAGTCGTCAATAATCAAAACGTTCGAACCCGTAGCCAAACTTCTTTTCGCAAGCGACATTGTTTGAATGCGGTTAGACGATCCTGATACATAATTGATGCTCACCGTGGAGCCTTCAGTCACTTTATTGTCCTTTCGCACGATGACAACCGGAACGTTCAGATAACTGGCCGCTGCGTAAGCAAGAGGGATTCCTTTTGTCGCAACGGTCATCACCACATCAATCTCCCGCTCCGCAAAAACGGAAGCAAAAAGCCTGCCTACATGAGAGAGGACAGATGGTTTTCCTAAGATATCCGTTAAATATACATAACCGCCCGGAAGGATACGCTCAGGATTTACTAAAGACTGTCCCAGCTCCTGTATAAAGGCTTCTGCTTCAGCCTGTTTCACTTTCGGAATGTATTTGACGCCTCCGGCAGCTCCCGGCACTGTAAGCAGCGTCCCAATGCCTTGCTGTTCAAAGGTCTGTTTAATAATCGTTAAATCTTCACTGATTGATGACTTTGCTGATTGATACCGTTCTGAGAAAAACGTTAACGGTATTAATTCATGCGGATGGGTTAACAAATAATTTGTTAAGTCCACCAATCTGCCGCTGCGACGAAACTTCATGAACTTACCCCCAAAATCCGAATAATTTAAAAATAATATAACTTAACATACGGATTTAATCAAGAGCATTCTGTTCGCCGATCATCCGCACCGCGTACACTTGATCACAGAAACCTCTTAACCCGTTATAAATCCGCTGCACCTTAGATTCGTATTGAACCAAACCGAATACAGTCGGTCCGCTTCCGCTCATTAACACCGCATCAGCGCCGAAGCGTTTCATTTGATTTTTAATCATCGCCACCTCGGGATGGAGGCTGAGCGTAACCGACTCCAATACGTTCCCTAATTGTCCGCATACCTTTTGGAAGCTTTTTTCTTCAATCGCGTCAATCATCGCCTGCACATCAGGATGCCGAACCTGCTGTAAGTTCAGCCGGCGGTACACTTCGGCAGTCGATACCCCGATCGTCGGTTTGGCGAGCATGACCCAGCAATGAGGCGGAGCACTGATGTGCCTGATCTTCTCACCGCGTCCGGTTGCCAGGGCAGTGCCTCCGTATACACAGAAGGACACGTCTGAACCGATTTCAGCTCCAAGCTCTGCAAGCTCTTCGACAGAAAGCTTTAAATCCCAAAGCCTGTTCAGCCCTCTGAGCGTGGCTGCCGCATCGCTGCTTCCGCCGGCAAGCCCTGCCGCTACAGGGATCACCTTTGTAATCATAATCGAAACGCCTTTTTTGACTTGAAACCGTTCTTTAAGCAGTTTGGCTGCCTGATAAGCCAGATTCCTTTGATCATCCGGAACAAAGCGGTTATGCGACGCCACTCTGATAACGTTTTCGGGCAGTTCTGTCAGTTCAATCCGATCTGCCAAATCAATTGTCGTCATGATCATCTCCACTTCGTGATAACCATCCGGGCGTTTACTCGTCACATCGAGGGACAGATTGATTTTGGCCGGCGCTTTTTCTAAAATACGCATAGCTTTCACCTACTTCTCCATCTAAACATAAGTATGAACATTGTATCACATTTGGAGACCCGGAGGTACTTATCCGAAATTGACGCCGGTTTTGACAGCCGATAGAAAAAACCGGGGAACGGATTGTCCCCCGGGCCACTGCATTATCGGTTATTTTGGTTCTGAGCCGCCATCTGCTGTTCGGCAATCTCAATAGCGCGTTTTACCATATTCCCGGCGTCACGCGCCCGAATGCCTCCCCAGCCCTCGTTTTTCACCGTATCGTAAAAACCAAGGTCCTTCGCCAGCTCATATTTGAACTCATCTGACATAACTCCACGACGTCTGCCCAAACGAAACAACCCCTTTTATAGAATTGATCACCATTCGTGCACGCCACGATAAAACATGTGACACCTATAGCTTCCGTTTAATCGGCTGAAACTTTCGAGGGAATAATTAGAAGAGCTTTAGAAGGCAAAACAAAAAGCAGTAAACAAAAGGTTCACTGCCCATTAAAATGCTACTGAGCTTGCCGCATCGTCATTGAATGTCAATTCAACAGTCTCAGTCAGAATATCAGCATAACTGTATGAAACTCTTTCAAACGAATTCTCGTCTTGATCTAGTTGTATCACAAAAACAGAAGGGTACGTCTCAGCTAAAATGCCCGAACGCTCAATCGTTTTTCGGCGGCCGCCGTTTGCTTTTAACGTAAGCCGTTTACCTAAATTCCCATCAAGCGATCTTTTTATATCGGACAACGTCTTCGCCATTGCATCCACCTCACTACATTTATTGTACAACAAGAGCCCAATTTTGTCAAATAAAATTTAAATTATATCAACGTTAATAAGTCATTGTCAACAAAATTATTTTGACAAAATTCTATTGATTTCTGCGTTATTTTTCACAAGTTCCGGAAATTTATGTATCAATATGTAAAATAATTAACCCGCATAGCGAAATATATGCGGGTTTTATCACTCATCCATTTGATTTATACGGCATACCGACACGCAGCACACCCTTCGTTTCAATTCCTCCCAGCCCTTTCTCTCTCGTCAGCGTATTTCTCAGGACATCCCATACATTGATCCGCTCCATAAACGGAGTGAAGCTGATTTTCGCGACAATATATACCGGGTCAAGCGCATGAATATTGACGCGTGACGGCGAACTTGCGAAATTCGCGCCCGCTCTGATTAAAGACTCGAAATGAGATTGGCAGGCCCCCGCGAATATGACCAGCTGATCCAAATGAGGGACTTTACGCCTCGCTCTCTGAACGGTTTCGACAAAGTGTTTGGAATGCCTGTAGGCGCTTAAATCGTTCACGTCTCCCTTATGCTTGGAATATGCATCATGGCCGGTGATGACTAAAATATCCGGCCTGTATTTATCAAGCAGCTCGTCAATTGACGCCGGCATTTTTTTCTCATGGCAATGAATTCCGTATACCGGCACACCGATTTTTTCATAAAAGTTCAGGCACTTTTTCAAATAGGCCTCATCGCCGTCCAGATGCAATACCTTTCCGGGCATATGAAAGTAGTGCTCCTGATGCTGATATTGATTTGTCGCATAATATTCCTGTTTTTCCCGAAGCAGCTTATAATCCTGGCGGAGCAGCTCGAGAGATTCATTCATCCTGCTTTCATCTCTTTTCTTTCTCATGGCCTGTTCGTCTTTTCTGACAGGCTCCAAATCAGAAAAATCAGCATCCGCAATCAATCTGACTTCGTCACCATGCAGGATGGCAATTGAATTTCCATTGCTTGTTTGCTCTATACCGATAATGCGAAATAAAACATCCATTTGATAGGATTTCCTGGCTACCATATCTCCTATTTGAAATTGCACGTTACCCACTCCACAAATAGACTAAGCCTCATCATGAAAGAAGTCTTGGCAAATGCACCTCTTTCCGCTGCGGCGCTTGATGTTTCAAGCTTTTCTTGCAGTTGAATGAATAAGGTTCTCCTCTAGCCTATGTAGCGGCAGTCCAAGTGGTGACGCAAAACAAAAAGCCCTCTTAGAAAAGGGCTTTATGCAATCCGTTGGACAAGAGCGCGAATTCTTCTATGGACAGGGATTCACCGCGCCGCTTTCCATCAATATTCGTTTCTTGAAGAACTTCTTCAATTTGAGCTTTTTTCTCTTTTCCGCCCGGAAGATTGTTCACAAGGTTGTTCAGCAAGGTTTTCCGGCGCTGTGCGAAGCTTGCTTTAATCAGCTGGAAGAAAAACGGTTCATTATCGACGTCAACCGCCGGGCCGTCACGAAGCAAGAGACGGATGACGGCGGAATCGACATTAGGCTGAGGCACAAACACTGTTTTCGGGACGGTCATGACGGTTTTGGCCTCCGTATAGAACTGAACCGCAATGGAAAGCGATCCGTACTCCTTAGAGGAAGGATCAGCGGCCATCCGCTCAGCGACCTCTTTTTGCAGCATCACGACAATTCCTTTTAACGGAAGATGTTCTTCCAAAAGCTTCATGATGATCGGCGTCGTCACATAATATGGGAGATTCGCCGTCACCATAATTTCATCACAATCCTGAAACTGCTCTTCAATGACGGATTTGACGTCTGCTTTCAGCACATCTTGATGAATGATCGTTACATTGTCATATGGAGACAGCGTATCATTGAGAATGGGCAGCAGGCGCTGATCAATTTCAAACGCGACGACCTTTTTCGCCCGTTTGGCAAGCTGCTCTGTCAGCGCGCCGATTCCGGGCCCGATTTCAATGACTCCGGTCCGATCCGTAATTTCCGCATGGTCCACAATTCTGTCCAATATATTTGTATCAATTAAGAAATTCTGTCCCAGACTCTTTTTAAAAGAGAAACCGTACTTTTTCAGAATTTCCTTCGTTCTGATAGGTGTCGCGATATCTTTATTGTTCATCCTGTTCCTCCTGCCTCATAGCATCGAGCGCATCAATAAAATCACTTCTTTTGATTTGAAACATTTGCAGCCGTTTTTGAAGCTGCTTGCCGTTTGTATAGCCGATCTTCAGCAGGTCGCCCAATCGTTTGCGGCGTCTTTTGGCAGCCGGTCCGCCGATCAGACCGGCCTGTATGACATCTTCAGCTGAAATCTCACTCGGCTTTGCCTCCATCTCTTCATGCACATTTTCCAGGCATGCTCTGATGCTTTCAATGGATGCGTGCTCAACGCCAATGCCGCGCTTGTTTTTCGGTTTGGCAAGATGTTTGGGCAGAAATGCGTGTTTACAGCCGGGTACTGCTTCAGAAATGGTTTTCCGGATCTTCTCCCCCGGAAAATCCGGGTCCGTCAGCACGATGACCCCTCTCGTTTCCTGCGCCAGCCGAATCTGCCTGATGACTTCGTCTCCGATTGCGGAACCGTTTGTCTCGATCGTATCCGCATCAACGGCAAGTTTTATGCGCGCAGTGTCATCGCGTCCCTCGACTACAATAATTTCTTTAATTTTCATTACTTCCTCCAAAAAAACTTTTTATATCCAAAACGAAACCTTTGCTTGCATGTCACGTCTAATATACTGAAAATACACTTTACCTATTATAACGAAAAAACAGAGGGCGCAAAACCCTCTGAATGAATCGGAATTAATTTAAGATTTTTATTTTGACCTGTTTCTTTCCCCAGCGGTAAGCTGAAGATTTTTCAGGGAAAAAGACATCAATCCGTCTTCCTTTAATGGCTGAGCCTGTATCAGCGGCCACGGCATCCCCGTATCCGTCTACGTGGACTCTTGTGCCGAGCGGGATGACGCTTGGGTCTACCGCAATGACTTTGGCATTCGGATTGCTTGTCAGGTTAACGCCTGTAGCCGTTTGGCCGGAACAGCCGCTGCAGCTTGCGGTATAAGCCGTGGAAGACACGGTAATCACTTTACCGGAAGATCCGGTTTCGCCCGAAGATGCCTTCACAGGTGCACTGAGCTGCTCAATCTTGGGACTGTGCCGCTTTGTGCCGACCGCAATGATCTGATCTTTGCTTTTTCAGATGTTTCTTCTTTGACAAGCTTTCTTGATACTTCTTTTCCGTTTTCTTTGACAACGTGAAAATGCTTTTTAAGTTTGCCTTCTTTTCCTTTTTGAACGATCTTTTCTTTCCCGCTGTCGAGAGACGCATCTTCTTTTTCTTTCACTTGATACGCTATTTTTTCCTCAACTACATCGGTGACTTTTTCGATACGAGTGATTTGTATGCCGGCCTGATTTTTTGTGAGCTTTTCGTGTAATGCCGGTTTTACTTTATCTTCGTCTTTCATGTCCATCTTATGCTGCGTTAAAAAGTCAGCGACCGTAGTCGAAGTCGTCCATATTTTCTTTTTCTTTCCCGCATCATTTACAGTGACCTGAAAAGCCGGGTCGACCGTGACTTTCATGCCGTTTGTCACTTTCGTATCTGCTGCTGGATCTATTTTATCGTGCTGATTCACAGGTGTATGCTGTTCGTTCAGAAATGCGCCGACTGTTTTTGCCGTTGACCATAAAGTCTTTTCTTCTCCGCCTCTTGTCACACGGATCTGCTTTGCAGCATCATACACGACATTCATGTTGTCTGCCAATGCTGTCTGCTTAGACGGGGTAATCCGGTCTTCATTTCTCGTCTCTATATGTAAATCTTCCAGAAGTTCCCCAACCGTTTTTGCATGAGTGCGTATTTGCTTTTTCTTGCCGTTGATGGAAACAGAAACTGATTGTTTTGAGAGCTCATGTGCCCCGTATGCAGTCCCGGTTCCGCCCAGCAGAATAATAGCTGCAATAAGAATAACCTTGCTTTTACCAAGCTTTACGGAAAACAGTTTTTTCATTTTTTGTGTGATGAAAAACGCCTCCTTCTCCTCGGAGAGATTATATAGAGTATCTAAAATGCTGTCAACCCTCCCATCTCGAAGATGAAAAACCTTCAGCGTATCCCTCATTATGCAAAAACAAAGCAAAAAAAGGAAGAGAGACATATCGACAACCTATCTTATGAGGAGAAGGAAGCTTGTAGAACCGTTTTACATATCCACCGAATCGGACAAGCTTTTACACGTTATGACAGCGCATTCTGTCAGTTCATGCGGAAAAGTCTTTTTGCGTTTTCGGTTGTAATTGAGGCAATTTCTTCATATGTCAGCCCTTTTAATTCAGCGAGCTGTTCAGCAACATATTTTACGTAGCTTGGCTCATTTCGTTTGCCGCGGAAAGGATGCGGTGTCAGGAAAGGACAGTCCGTTTCAATCAGCAAACGGTCATTCGGAATTTCCTTTGCTACTTCTTTTGGTTTCTTCGCGTTTTTGAAGGTAACCGGTCCGCCGAATGAAATATAGAAATTCATATCCATACACTGCCGCGCAACCTCCGCGCTCCCCGTAAAGCAGTGCATAATGCCGCCGACTTCTTCCGCTCCCTCTTCTTTCAAAATTGTGACAACATCTTCCGTTGCATCACGATTATGAATGATAATTGGAAGGTTCACTTCTTTGGCGAGAGCGATTTGTTTCCGAAATACTTCTTTCTGAATGTCTTTTGGTGATTTATCCCAGTGGTAATCAAGGCCCATCTCTCCGATTGCCACGACTTTTTCGTGAGAGGACAGTTCCTTAATCCATGATAAATCTTCCTCTGTCATGTCAATTGCGTCTACCGGATGCCAGCCGATCGCAGCGTATATAAAGTCATATTCCTCAATCAGCTCCATCGCACGCGTGATAGTGGGTTTGTCGAATCCGACAACGACAATTCGTTCAACTTTTTCAGCCTTTGCACGCGCAATGACTTCCTCTAAGTCTGTGTCAAATTGCTCGGCATTTAAGTGCGCATGTGTATCAAAAAGCATCATAAAAACTCCTTTCTTGTTGAAAAACAAAAGGTGTTCGACGGAATGTTACACGTGAAACACCTTTTGCCCCTATTATTTAATTCGAGTGCCTTTCGGTAATGACTGGTCGACAACTACAACTTTGAGAACGCCGTCAGATTCTCCCGCCAGTATCATTCCTTGAGAAAGCTCGCCTCTCAGTTTTACCGGTTTTAAATTCGTTACACAAATGATCTTCATTCCCACAAGCTGATCCGGTGTGTAATGCTTCGCGATACCTGATACAACTTGGCGCTGTTCAAAGCCCAGATCAATTTGTAATTTCAGCAGCCGATCTGCTTTTTTCACCGGTTCTGCGGACAAGACTTCTGCGACGCGAAGTTCTGTATCCATAAATTGATCAAACGTAATTTCAGGAAGACGCTCTGCTTCTTGCGGCTCTTCCGCCTTTTCTTCTTTAGAAGGAGCAGTTCCTTGCATTTTTTGCTTGATGTAAGCTACTTCTTCTTCAGCTTCAAGACGAGGGAAAAGCGGTTCCCCTTTTTTCACTTTCGCGTTCTTCAATTGGCCGAATGTCTGAATGCTGTCCCATGCTTTAAGAGACTGATCCTCAACTCCGAGCTGGGCAAACATTTTTTCAGGCGTCTGCGTCAAGAAAGGTTGGAGCAATACGGCCGAAATACGCAATGATTCAGCTAAATGATACATGACAGAACGTAATTCTTTTCTTTTCCTGATCTTTAGCAAGCACCCACGGAGCAGTTTCATCAATATATTTGTTCGTACGGCTGATTAATTGCCATAGCGTTGATAAAGCGACTGAAAACTCCATGTTTTCCATTGCCTTTTCATAAGCTTTAACCGTTTCACCGGCTACGGAAGAAAGCTCTGAATCAAAATCGGTCACATTTCCTTCATATGAACCAATCTCGCCGTCAAAATATTTTTGGATCATTGCGACTGTACGATTCAGAAGGTTTCCTAAGTCGTTCGCCAAGTCATAATTAATCCGTTCTACGAAACCTTCCGGCGTAAAGACACCGTCTGAACCGAACGGTACTTCGCGAAGCAGGTAATAACGAAGTTCATCCAAGCCGTAGCGTTCAATTAACGTTACCGGATCAACGACATTTCCTTTTGATTTCGACATTTTTCCGTCTTTCATCAATAACCAGCCATGCGCGAATACTTGCTTAGGCAGCGGGAGATCAAGCGCCATCAGCATAATCGGCCAGTAAATGGTATGAAAACGGACAATTTCTTTACCGACAAGGTGAACGTCAGCCGGCCAGTACTTTTTGTAAAGCTCATCATTTTCCGTATCGTAACCGAGCGCTGTAATATAGTTGAACAGTGCGTCAATCCATACATACACGACATGCTTCGGATTTCCCGGCACTTTTACGCCCCAGTCGAACGTCGTTCTGGAAACGGCCAAATCTTCAAGCCCCGGTTTAATGAAGTTGTTAATCATTTCATTTTTGCGTGATTCAGGCTGGATGAAAGAAGGATTGTCCTCATAAAACTTCAGCAGGCGGTCTGCATATTTGCTCATGCGGAAGAAGTATGACTCCTCTTTGATTAATTCGACCGGGTGGCCGCTGTCAGGGCTTTTTCCGCCGACAACCTCACCCTTCTCATTTCGTTCCACATCCACCAGCTGTGTTTCCGTATAGAATGTTTCATCAGGGATGCTGTACCAGCCCTCATACTCATCCAGGTAAATGTCACCATTATCAAGAAGTTTTTGAAACACTTTCTCGATAATTTCTTTGTGCCGGCTTTCCGTCGTCCGGATGAAATCATCGTGAGAAATGTCGAGCTGCTTCCATAGCTTTTGGATTTCAGCAACTGCGCGATCCACATAAGCTTGAGGCGTGATATTCTCTTCCTCCGCTTTCTGCTGGATTTTCTGTCCGTGCTCATCCGTTCCGGTTAAGTAGCGTACGTCAAATCCCTTTAATCTTTTGTAACGCGCCATCGCATCGCCGGCCACGGTAGTATAAGCATGGCCGATATGTAATTTTCCGCTCGGATAATATATCGGGGTCGTAATATAAAAAGTATTATTGTCTTGCGGCATGTTGCAACCTCCCATTCAGAATGTCGAAAAGCTCACGCCCAAAGGACGAGAGCGGTTTTATTTTGATATACAATATTGATATTTGTCCTCTATCTATGATACCATCTTAGCCTTTAAGATCAAGGATATATACGTACTGCGTGTAAAAGAGTAAATAAAATTAAAAATTTTTATTGAAATTAAAAAAGTCTTAACATGTCGAAATTTGTCGTATATAATCTACTAATATAAAACATCTTGGTTCGAAAGTCTTGATTTAAAAGGATTTTCAGTAGGATAATAGGTTCGAAAAAGCAGTCAAAAAGCCTGTTATTTCAGGATTTCCAAGGCTTTACTTACTATAAGAACTAATTCTTACAAACAATAGCAAACAAAAAGATTGACGATTATTGGAAACCTTGTTATGCTAGGAATGTAAGGAATTTTGTCGAATAATGACGAAGAAAAATATAAACTACAAATAATTATCTCTCGGGAGGAGACTGTTAATGAAATCTACTGGTATCGTACGTAAAGTTGATGAACTTGGACGCGTCGTTATCCCTATCGAACTTCGCCGTACACTGGGCATCGCAGAAAAAGACGCTCTTGAAATTTATGTTGATGATGAAAAAATCATCCTTAAAAAATATAAACCAAACATGACTTGCCAAGTAACTGGTGAAGTTTCTGATGATAACCTTAAACTTGCCGGCGGCAAATTGGTACTCAGCAAAGAAGGCGCTGAGCAAATCATCTCTGAAATTCAAAACCAGCTTCAAAACCAAAATAAGCTATTTCATACAAAAACCGTTCTTGTTACGACACAAGAACGGTTTTTTTTATGATTGAATGTGATAAGCGTCATAAATCTCGCGTTTCGGTACGTCCCGATCTACCGCTGTTTGTTTTATGGCCTGTTTGGAAGAAGATCCTTCATTTATGTAATGCTCCACATGTTCTTTCTCAGAAAGCTCCGTCCACCAAGGCTTTTCCTCTTCATCCGGTTCAGCGCCTTGATTGCCTTCGACAACGAGACAGAACTCACCGCGGATTTGATCTTCATTTGCCCATTCAACCACCTCGGCGATGGTTCCTCTGATGAATTCCTCGTACTTTTTCGTTAATTCCCTCGTGACGGCGATGGTTCGATTCCCCAAAACGTCATGCATTGCTGTTAATGTTTCTTTTAATCTGTGCGGCGCTTCGTAAAATATCATCGTTTCCTGCCGTTTTTTCAGGAGTTCGAGTTCTTTCTTCTTTTCTTTTTTCTGTCTGTTTAAGAATCCGTAGAAGAAAAACGGCTGCGGGGTGATCCCTGATGCGGTCAGCGCGGTTAATGCCGCATTTGCACCCGGAAGCGGAACGACATATCCGCCGATTTGGGTGAAATCTCTCACAATCTCAGCCCCCGGGTCGGAAATTGTCGGCATACCGGCATCACTGACCAATGCCACATTCTTTCCGCTTTTCAGCCATTCAATGATTTTATGGCCGCTGCTTTCTTTATTATGTTCATGATAGCTGATGAGAGATGTTTCTATGTCATAAACATGGCACAGCTTTTTCGTCTGTCTCGTATCTTCGGCAGCTATGACATCGGCCGATTTCAGCGTCTCTACTGCACGAAAGGTCATGTCCTCCAAATTGCCGATCGGTGTAGGAACAAGGTACAGAGTTCCCATTTCAGATTTTCCGTTAAAACTCATCTGGCGTCTTAACATATACAGCCTCCTTGCTGCGTCGTTTTTCTTCTATATATTGCTCTTTTTTCTTTCGGGTCAGCTGCTTAAAACGGTATTCCGCCTGCATCGCTTCCCGTTTTGTTTCAAATGATTCCGCATGGTATAACGAAACCGGCCTTCTCGCCCTTGTATATTTCGCGCCCTTTCCCTCATTGTGGGTTTTCAGCCGTTTTTGCAGATCATTTGTATAACCGGCATACAGACTGTTGTCATTGCACAGCAGCACATAAAAGAAATGACTATTTGTCTCCATATAAAATCGTGCGGATCTCTTTCGTATATTCATTTTGTTCATTGTATACAAAGAGCGGGGGAAGAATTTTGAGATCAGGGCGGCCGCCTTTAATTCCTTCAACCAAAATGGTATTCGCTTCTTTACCTTGTTTCGGATAAATAAACTGAACCCGTTTCGGTTCTATTCGGTACGCTTTCATTAGTTCAAAGATTTCCAAAAGCCTCCCCGGCCGATGAACGAGAGCCGCTTTTCCGCCTTGCTTCAGCAGTTTGCTGCTGACGGAAATCACATCTTCAAGCGTGCAAAGGATTTCGTGCCTTGCGATTCTGAGATGCTCGTTCAGATTCTGCTCCGCCTCTTTCGGTGTTTTAAAATAAGGCGGATTGCAGGTGACAACATCATATTTATTATGTCCGAGTCTTTCCGGCATATTTTTCAGATCATCATGAATGAGACGGATCTGACCGCCCAGCCCGTTGTATTCCACGCTTCGGAGCGCCATATCATACAAGCGTTCCTGAATTTCAACCCCGGTGATATCGGCTTTTGACCTTGTGCTGAGCAAAAGCGGCACAATGCCGTTCCCCGTGCATAAATCAACGATGTTCCCCTTTTGAATCGGAACGTATGCAAACTTAGACAGCAGCACGGCATCTAATGAAAAAGCGAAAACCGTCGGACTCTGTACTATTTTCATATCCTCTGCTAATAAGTAATCCAATCTTTCATCATCACGTAATGAAACCATAATCTTATTCCTTTCGGCACTCTTTGAAAAAGGCTTCCGACATCAGCGGAAGCCTTTTCCTTATTTTTTATTTAAGAAGGACAGACAAAAAAGGCAATCTCCCTTGCGGACGCTCCCATAATGGACGTTGCAAATATGAAAGCCTTCTTGATACAGCCGGGCCAGATTGTCGTACCCTTCTCCTATATCACTCTGCTCTGCCTTCTGTGTTTTTGTTTCTTTCTGATCGGCTTTGAATTTCTCAATTTGCTCCGTCGTGTCATCAAGCCGCTTACGCAAATGCTTATTTTCAAGCTGAAGATGGTGATTCTCTTCAATCATTTCGCCGATATGCTGCTTTAAGTCACCCAGCTGACGGTACAGCGAACCGATTTGTTCCTCCAGGTTTATGACAGTATCAAATAACTCTTTTTTATCCAAGGTTCCACACCTCGTTAATCTGTGGTTTGTGCGGATACGACGCCCTCTTCCAAGAGCTCTTCCCAAGTATATTCTATCACTTTTTCACGATTCTTCAGTTCCACCTGAAGCACCCGTTCCAGAATATTAAGACCGACAACCTTTGCGGGGCCGTTTGCCGTCGTAATCATTTCGCCTAAATCCGGCAGCTGTTCTTTTGCCGTCTCATACTCATCATTTTCGTACTTCAAACAGCACATCAAACGGCCGCACAGACCGGAAATCTTCGTTGGGTTCAACGATAAATTTTGATCCTTCGCCATTTTGATGGACACCGGTTCAAAATCACCGAGGAACGTGGAGCAGCAAAGCATTCTCCCGCATGGTCCGATACCGCCGAGCATTTTCGCCTCGTCCCTCACCCCGATTTGGCGCAATTCGATTCTCGTTTTAAAGATAGAAGCCAAGTCTTTGACCAATTCCCTGAAATCAACCCGTCCGTCTGCCGTAAAGTAAAAAATGACTTTATTTCGGTCAAACGTAAACTCAACATCAACCAGCTTCATATCTAAGCCGTGGTCAGCCACTTTTTTCTGACAGACTTCAAAAGCGGACAGGGCCTCCTGTTTGTTTTCTTCTACAATGAGAAGATCGCGTTCATCAGCAACGCGAATGACCTTTCGAAGCGGAAGCACAACATCATGCTCGTCCACTTGTTTATTTGCGATGACAACCTGCCCGTATTCGACACCTCTTACGGTTTCAACAATGACGCAGCTGTCTTGTTCTATATCAAATCCGTTCGGATCAAAATAATAAATTTTCCCCGCTTTTTTAAAGCGGACGCCTATTACGTTGTACAAGCTTATCCCTCCTGCAACGTTAACACCAAGTGCTCCATTAATCCCTGCACATTCACATTGGAATGAAGCCGTTTTTTTGCTTCTAAAACAGCGAGAATTTGGTTCGTAACGCTTTGTTGTGTAAATTGCAGCGCATGCTGTTTTATTGATTGGAATAAGTCTTGATAAATCAGTTTATCTTCATTTCCAATTTGGATGGATAATACATCACGGTATATCAATAAGAGCATATCAAGACCCATTTCTTGATGGGTTTTTTCTTTGAAAAAGGGCACCCACTGATCCTGAATGAAGAAAAAGGCATGTCCTTTCCGCTGATGTAAGACTTCATACAATTTTATCACTTTCGCTCTGGACTCTGCAAACTCATCATTTCGACTTAATTCGACTGCTTCCGCAATATTATTTGTCATATTTGCTAAGAGCCGGGCCATGTGAGGGCTCACTTCCTGTTCAATCAGTCTTTCTTCTATGGCTTTCGGCTGAAGCGGCTGAAACGGAAGAACCTGACATCTCGAAACGATGGTATCCAGTATTCGGTGGAGCTGCTCAGTAAGCAGAATTGCGATGGTGTCTTGACTCGGCTCCTCTAAAAACTTCAGCAGACTGTTTGCCGCATTTGTCGTCATTTGATCCGCATGGGATATAATGTACAGCTTTTTATGCGATTCCAGCCCCGTTTTGGAAAACTCTTCCTGAAGCGATTGGATCTGAGCCTTTTTAATGGATAATCCGTCGGGCTGAACCACATGCAGGTCGGGATGGTTTCCGGATTCGATACGCTTACAGTTCCGGCACTCTCCGCAAGGCTCAGTCCCGTCTTCAAGGCAAAAAAAGCTTTTTGCGAGAAGCAGTGCGGCATCCAATTTGCCCGTACCTTTTTTGCCTTCAAACAGATATGCGTGAGAAAGCCTTTTCTTTTCAATGCTGTTATGCAAAAGCCGCATCACTCTGGGCTGCTGCCCGGTCATTTCCTTCCATGATATTGCCATTGTATCACTCTCTATGTGTAAAGGTTAATCAATAAACCTTTTATTTCTCCGATTCGATCCAGCAAATCAATTGCCGGTTTTTCCTGATCTAACATTTCTTCCGTCAGCTGAAGCAGTTTTTCATCTATTTCTTTCACAAGCCCCAGGGTCCGGCTGCTGCCGTACAGGTCAAAGCTTTTCACCGTCTCATGCGATAATCCGCTGTCTACGGCCTCTTTTACAAAACGTTTTACCAATCCTTTGAATTTCGCTAAGTCTTTGAAGTTTCTCGACTTCGTCAGCCTTTTCCCGAACGTTTCTATATCCGTTAAGAACCTGCTCAGCTGATCAAATTTCAGCTTGCTGCTTTGGCTGTCCATTGAACTTTTAAACGTTCCGGAAAGCTCTGCCGCTTTATAAGCAGGCTGCTGCTTTTTCTCAATAAATGTACGTAAGTCAGAATTTATTTTCACGTCGTCAAATCCTTAAAATTGATGAAATTCATCGACCGGGAGGACAAAGACCGTCGCTCCGCCGACTTCCACTTCGACGGGATATGGAACGTAGGAATCCGCATTCCCGCCCATCGGGGATACCGGGGCAATCATCTGATCACGTTTACAGCCATTCTCTTTAATGAGGCTGAGCGCTTTATCGACACGGATATCTTCCACCCCGATCATAAACGTCGTATTGCCTGATTTAAGGAATCCGCCTGTTGTCGCAAGCTTCGTCACCCTGAAGTTGTGGTCGGTTAATACTTTCAAAAGCCTGTTGCTGTCCTGATCCTGCACCACTGCCACTATTAATTTCATTCTCTAGGCCCCCTTTAGGTTGGAAAGAACATTGTCGTTACATTCATTATAGCAACTTATGAGAAACAGGTCACAACTGAATTTTTTTCAATGCTTCATTTATCACTTGAAGTGCGTCCTGAATGACGAGTTCCTTCTTTTTCGATGCGTCGATTGTATGGAATCTTTCCGGAAAACGCTGCATAACCTTTTGGTATCCTTCCCGTACTTTCGTGTGAAAGTGCAGGGCCTCAAGATCGAGACGATTCTTTTCTCTTGAATCATTCGACGTAATCCGTTTCAACCCTTCTTCCGGCTCAATAGAAAAATAGATGGTGACATCAGGCATCGTATCGCCGATTGCAAACTGGTTGATAGAAAGAACTTCATCAATGCCGAGCCCTCTCGCATAGCCTTGATAAGCCAGCGAACTGTCGATGAAACGATCACACAGCACAATGCGCCCTTCTTTCAATGCAGGCTGCACCTTTTCGGTTAAATGCTGTCTTCTCGCCGCGGCGTAAAGCAGCGCCTCCGTTTTTGCATCCATCAGTGTATTGTTTTTATTTAAGATCACTTCTCTGATCTGTTCCGCAATGTCGATGCCGCCCGGTTCTCTTGTCGCTGTCACCGGGAGCCCCTCTGCCGACAGAATCTCTTTCAGTTCCTGAAGCACAGTCGTTTTCCCTGCACCTTCAGGACCTTCAAATGTTATAAATAAACCGCTCATGATTTCTCCTCTTCTGTATAGACAAGTAATTGTTCCCCGTTTAACAAGCCTTGAATATGCGCGTCCATGCCGATCAAACGGGAAAGCTTTTGTACGATCTCTTCTGTTATCCGCTCTCCGTCCATGATCAGCGGAATTCCGGGCGGATAAGGAATAATGTTCCCAGCATGCAAGCGCCCGGCCGCCTTATTTATATCTGCAGGCTCTTTTGTAAACTTCCGCATCTCATTTTGCGGATATTCAAGTGTCGAAATGGACGGAAATGTCCAATTCACGGCATCCGGCAATTTATCGGGCGGTGTATTCTCCAGTTTCTGCTGTATGTTTCTTACGGCTGCCTGTTCTATCATCCGCCGGCCGCCAATCGGCAGTACGAGCAATACTTGGTACTCGTCAGCCAGCTCGGCAACAATGCCTTCACTCTCCAAAATGCGTTGTAATGAATAGCCGGAATGTCCGAGCTTTGACCGAAGTATTAATTTTAACGGGTCCGCCCGCAGCCCATATCCGGAAGGCTCGATTATTTCAATAGAAGAAATTGATGCGAACCTTCGTTTGATTTTCTCAATGTGCTCCATATGGACGGGAAGTGTCCCTTTTTCAGCAATGTCCTGCACATAAGCACGCGCCGTATCTAAAGATGCCATAATCGGGTATGACGGGCTGCTGCTTTGCAAACTGCTTACATAATAAGTTAATCGATCTCTGTCAATTCGGGTGCTGTTTAAATGAAAGTAAGATCCCATCGTCATAGCCGGAAGCGTTTTGTGAGCCGATTGAACAACGGCGTCCGCCCCCATAGCCAATGATGAAGGCGGGAAAGGCTGGCCTAACACAAAGTGAGCCCCATGAGCCTCATCCACCAGTACAGGAACACCGTATGAATGGGCTTTTTTAACTGCCGCAGTCAAATCGGCGGCGTGTCCGTAATAAGTCGGATTGGTCAAAACAAGTCCTTTCGCGTTCGGATATGACGCCAGCGCTTTTTCGATGACTGAAAGGGATACAAGTGCCGGCACATGCATGTTTTCATCGATTTCCGGCGCCAAATAAACCGGCTTGGCTCCGGCCAATGCCACCGCATGGAAAACAGACTTGTGACAATTACGCTGGATCAGAATGGGTTCACCCGGTTCACAAACAGCTAAAATCATCGCCAGATTGCCGGCGGTCGTTCCGTTGACGAGAAAGAAGCTTTCCTGAGAGCCGTACAATCTGCTCACCAAATCCTGCGCTTCCTTAATGACCCCCGCCGGGTGATGCAAGTCATCAAGACCCGTGATCTCAGTCATATCAATAGATAAAAGAGATTGATATACAGATTTGGCTTCATCAAAAAAGACATCTCCATTGTGATGTCCCGGAACATGAAAAGAATACGTATTTCGGTGCGCATGCTTCATCAGCGCTGTATATAAAGGTGTGTCCATTTTTAAACAAATCCTTTGCCTGTCTTTCTTATTATATCGTGCCTGCGAGCCAACTTAAAGCTAAGACTTTTTGCCATCTAGCCGTTATCCCGGCCGGACCTCATATCAAGCAGCTTCTTTTTTAAATCGCCTTCCATGATAACAAGCTCCTCCTCGGCACGCCTGCGTTTCATCCTGCCTTCTTCTTGAATAGACATGATTTCTTCAAGTGTGCTGACTAAGCTTTCCTGCACTTTTTTGAGGGTGTCTGCCTCAACAAGTCCGCGCTCATTGGCTTTGGCGGTCTCGACTGTGCTTGTTTTCAGAAGTTCGGCGTTTTTCAGCAGCAATTGATTTGTCGTATCCGACGCCTTCTGCTGCACATCTGCCGCACTCCGCTGCCTCATAAGCGTCAGCGCGATGGCGACTTGATTCTTCCATAAAGGAATAGCCGTAACAATGGAGGACTGAATTTTCTCTGCCAGTGCCTGATTCGTGTTTTGAATCAGACGGATTTGCGGCGCACTCTGAAGCGTAATCTGCCTGCTCAGCAGCAGATCATGCACCCTCTTATCCAGACGGTCGGCAAACTGGCGAAGATCATTCACTTCCTGCGCGTCCATTTGATTGTGTTCTCGTAATTCGGCTTTTCTTGCCGCTTCGGGAATAAGCTTTGTTTTCAGCTCATCTAATTTTAATTCACCCGCTGCTATATACATAGTTAAATCAGAAAAGTATTGTTTATTTTGGGCGTACAGCTGATCTAACCATTTATTGTCACTCAACAGCACATTTTTAGAATGTTCCAGCCTTCTGCTGATACGGTCAATCTGCACACTTGTCTTTTGATATTTCGAAAGCACTTCCTGCACAGATCCGGATACCCTTTTAAACAGCCGGGCGAAAAATCCTTTGTTCTTTACCTGCAGATCATCGGGGTTTACCTGGTCAAGCTTCAGCATCAGATCAGCCAATATCTGTCCCATCTCTCCTGCATCTTTTCTTTGCACGTGCTCTATCATCGTGTGGGAAAATTCCAGAAGATTCGCCTGCGCCTGTGAACCAAACAGAACAATGCTTTGCATGTTCCCAGGGTCCAGTTTTTCAGCGAGCTGAAGTGCCGCTTCTCTTTTTTCTTCCGGCAGCGTATCTGCAAGCTTTAGATGAGTCTGGTCATTTTGGGCGCCCATACTGTCGTCGGAACGGTCTTTGGCCATTTCCTTCTTCCTTTCTTATTTTCTCAGTGAATGCTTTGCCATATCTAATTCAAAGTGCAGGTTGTCGATGTCCTCCTTCATCAGTTCATGAAGATCCTCTTCCAGCCTTCTGGAAAGCTCCGCCAGAGTCATCCTCGTCTCACTCAAGGACATTGATAAATCTTTATTTTTTCGCGGCTGTGATGAGAGCAAAGCATACTTTTCCGTCAGTTCCACAACAGAATCAAGCGTTTGATAATAGAAACGCTCTGCCTGATAAAAACGCTTCGGCTCCTGCTTTGTGAGCAGATATATTCGTCGGGTTATCCGCAGTATCTCTGCATTCTGCTTCAGCATTTGTATACTTTTAGAGCGAAAAAGCGCCCTGCGTAATCGGATGATTTTACCCTTTGCTTCCTCAAGATTTTCCTTGATATAAGCATATTCTTTTCTTGTCAGCCGGTGTTTTTTTAAAAAGAGACGCTTCGCATTCCACAAGCCGGACGCACTGACTGCGGCTCCGCCGGCTGCCCCGTATAAAAGTGAATACAGAAAAGGCTGATGTCCTATCATAAAGAAGGTTATCCCGGCTAATACAAAAACTGTGCTCCCGCAAAATGTCCATTTCATATATTGAATAAACGGTTTCATACTTGATCGACTCCTATTTATTCACTTTTATCAGTATTATCTATTACATTCCATGTCTAAACAAGTTCCTCTTCTTATCGTATCAGTTCTTTTATAAAAAGTGAAAAAACTCCTCTGATTTCAGGCAAAAAAAAGACCCTTTTCAGGGTTAAGAATATAACGTCGGTGTATGAAGGCTTTTCAGTTTACGAACGAAAAATTCATAATTCGGATCAGAGGTCGGAGTGGAAACTACTTTCTTCTCACACTCTAAACATATAAATTTCGTATAAATATGGATTCCCCTGCTTTTCTTGGTTTCACACACAATACATGTTTCTTCATGGCCGGACGTTTCATTCATTTTGCCCACCTCCGTATGAATAGCCTTCCCTTAAGCTGTTGATTGTATACACAATTTGGATCTTTTTGAAGTTTGCAATTAGTATATGGGCGTTCCCGTATTTCGGTGTTTGTTTTGTTTTTATTCAAAACAAAAAGGCAGCTCATGATGAGCTGCCTTTACCGAAATGATA
>NZ_ANAT01000017.1:0-34812 GCF_000411595.1 Paenibacillus lentimorbus NRRL B-30488
TGTATTCGCGTGGAGCAGCGGGTGAAGTCTGGCTGCTTTCTCACTTTCCGCTGAGCCTGTTTTGTCAAGTGACACATCAGCTTTTGTGACCCAATATCGGTCTTTGGCAAAAGGGTAAGCCGGGAGACTGATGCGGCCCGGGTTGCGCTGATAAAGAGCTGACCAATCGACGTCAAGTCCTTTAACCCAAAGGTCAAGCAGCTTTCCGTATTTCTCTTTTTTCAGCCAGGCATTTATGGTAAGCGCCATATCTTCATCAGAAGTGAGCGAAGCAGCCAATGAATGATGTTTGGCTGTCCTGCCCCGCCAGATATGAGCATGTTCGATATTATGATCGTTTGAGGAGCTCATAAGCTTCATTTTCAGTTCTTCTATCGACTCGGCCGTAAATGCAAGCCGCTCAGCCATCGGTTCTCTTCCCGCCTGAAGCGTGTAAGCGATCTTGGCCAAATCCCCGTCAGAACGTTTTTTTCTTATGACATCATCCAGAAGCTGGCGGGCGCGCTCTTTCAATTGCTGCTCATTTCGCGCTGATAAAATAATAACAGCCGGTTTTTGCGGAGAAACAGACGCGTTTTCCCTTGGTTTCAGGCTGTCAGACGGCACATATTCCTGAATGATGACATGCGCGTTTGAACCTCCTGCTCCAAACGAGGAAATACCGGCAATTCTCGGATATTCCTTCATTTCACCCGTGATATTCAAGACAGGTCGTTTCCATTCCGTTTCTTTTTGCTGTACGAAAAACGGAGTGTGCTCAAACTCAATATTCGGATTCAATTCCGCCGCATGCAATGAAGGGGCAATCCTCTTATGTTTCAATTGGAGAAGCAGTTTGGTGATTCCCGCAATCCCGGCAGCGCTTTCTAAATGTCCGATATTTGATTTAATTGAACCGATGGAACAAAACTGCAAGTCTTCTGTTGTCAGGCGAAAAGCTTTCGTTAACCCGTCGATTTCAATCGGATCACCGAGCGCAGTGCCCGTTCCGTGGGCTTCCAAGTAACTGACCGTTCTCGGGTGAATGTCTGTCCGTTTCAACGTCTCTGCGATCAGATCAAACTGCGCTTTCGGATTCGGCACCATATAAGCGTTTGTCCTGCCTGCTGCGTTCAGCATGCTTCCTTTGATAACGCCGTAAATATGATCGCCGTCTTTCTCCGCTTGAGCAAGCGGCTTTAACACAATCGCCCCTACTCCTTCACCGTCAACAAAACCGTCCGCCCTGTCTCCGAAAGATTTGCATTTATCACCGGGAGACAGCATTGAAAAAGCGGACAGCCGCTCATAGTGAGCCGGATCAACGATAAGATTGACTCCGCCGGCAATCGCTGTTTCACTCATTCCGCTCCGCAGGCTTTCTGCAGCGAGATGGACAGCTGTTAAAGAAGAAGAGCAGGCTGTATCCACAGCCATACTCGGCCCTTGAAAATTGAACAAAAACGATACTCTGTTTGCGATAGACCAGTCGCTGGGAACTGTCGGGTAATTGCTGTTCATCACACCGACAAAGACTCCGATTTTCCGGCTGTCACAAAGCGTGGCCGGGGTGTACCCCGCATCTTCAATGCTTGAATAAGCAGTCTGCAGAAACAACCTTTCCTGCGGGTCCATCCTTTCAGCTTCCGCGGGAGATATACGGAAAAACAGCGGATCAAATTTATCAATGTCATCGAGGAAACCGCCCCATTTTGAATAAATGGACCCCCATTTTCCGCGTTCCTCGTTATAAAACGTTTTCCAGTCCCAGCGATCTTTCGGCACTTCTGTAATAGAATGCCTGCCGGCTTTTACATTTTCCCACAGCTCATCAACGTGATCGGCGCCCGGATACCGGCCTGACAGACCGATGACAGCGATATCCTGGATATAGGGATCTCCGTTTGACCTGCTGCCTTCCTCGATTTGAGGAATCCTGTTTTGTTTTACATTCAGGTTATCTGTGTGATCAGACAGCTGCTCCTCACGCACACCCATTGCTTTCATAAATGCTCCCCGCTGAGAAAGAAGCAGGTAATCCGCGATTTCTTCTATCGTCTGATATTCAAAAAAGAGGGTGCTGGTCATTTGGTCAAACACGTTACGAAAAGCATTTGTGAGCCTGACGACCAGAATAGAATCCAAACCGTATGCGGTTAAGGAAACCGACGGATCCATTCTCCCGCTCGGAATCTTCAGCGTTTTTCCTATTAATTCCGTCAGATATGTGATGCCCCGTTCTCTTACGTTTGGAATCGGCGCGGCGCTTTCTGCGGGAGCCTGCATCCGTCCGGCGTTTTCAGGATGAGCCCGTCCATTCCCGAATTGCCGCTCGAGCGCTTCTTTACGGGAAGACAGAAAGTAATCAGCAAGCTCATCAATGGTTTGATATTCAAAAAACAAAGTGCTGCTGACAGAACCGAAGACGTCTTTTAACGCGTTGGTCAGTCTGACGACCAGTATGGAATCCAATCCGTATGCGGTTAAAGGTTCATGGGATAAAAGACGATGCGCCGGCACTTTAAGCGCTTCACCGATTACCTTCTTCATCAGTTCAACGCTTTTTTCTCTCAAGCTGAAATGCAATGTATCATCCGAAAGACCATCTGCGTCATACGGACGGCGCTCCGGTTTTTCTTCTGACGCCTGCGGGAGGGCAAGCCTGACCGTTCCGTCACTTTCAGCCGCTATAATCTGCTGGCCCAAGTCGTGTGCGGCTTCAGCCGGAAACAGAGGATGGACGAATCCTTCAAGTGAAAGCGCTTCCGCCCAGCCGGCCGGCTCAACCCCCGGACAGCCCGGAATCCGTAAATCATGATCCTCATACAGCCACCAGCCTTCAAGAAGGCCGAACGTCACATGGTTGAATATGGTGCGGCTGTTGATCTCATTTATAAACAGCTGGCCGTTTTTTTGCAGCATTGCTTTCGCATGGCGCAGCGTAGAGCGGATATTTTTTGTCGCATGAAGCACATTGGTCGCGATCACTGCGTCATACGTGCCGATGTCCGGCGCTTCTGTTGATACCGGCTGCTCAGCGTTGAATATTTTATAAGTGACATAAGGATATTCCGGACCGAATATGTCTTCTGCATGTAAAAGAAATGCTTTAGAAATATCCGTGAAACAATATTCGGCAATATGCGCTTCATACGGTTTCAATTTTCTCATGACCGCGGCGCTCGTCCCGCCCGTTCCGGCTCCGATTTCTAAAATGCGGATTTTCGCCTGCGGGTCTTTTTCCAGACGCTCCCGCAGAACTGCAATCAATGTGTCAGCAAGCTTGTCATTGAAAAAATCAGAAATGATATTATTGCGGTAAATACCTTCCACAAGACGGAAAGAGGAGTCTGGGAACATCACTTCCGTTGCCGGAAGCTTACCGGTTAAAATGTCTGGAAGCACACGCAATGTCTCTTCTGCCAATCTGACATGCGCCCTCATGTCTTTCTGGCGCAGCCAAGTCTCTTTTTTCCGCTCCCATTCCTCCCACACCTCCCCTAAATCCGTTTTTTCCTGAGCAAGCGCTAATTTATTAAGGAAGACAAAACTTTCTTTCAGCCATCTGCTGTATTGTTCCGTTATGCCGGCAGCCGATTGAAATAACGGCAAAGTCTCATCAAGCCTTGCGCCCATCTCATAAAGGGTTGATACAAGTATTTTTTCAATGAGGGACTCCATCTCTCTCATGCAGCTTATTACACTTGATGCTTTTACCCGCTCAGCTTCGTCATTCTGCGTGATGTTAACCGCTAATTGTCCGAGTGCGGAAGGAATCTTTTCCGGATAAACCGTTACTTGTTCTTTCAGATCATCTTTCATAAAAACCGGATCTGTCGTTTTGATCAGCGCCAGCTGGTCATAAGGTCCCGAAAGCAGGGTTTCCAGCGTTTTCATCGCTTCGGGCGCCTCAATAGAAGCGATTCCGTCCCGCTCCATCCGTTTCCGGTATTGTTCTGAAGCGACAACGCCGACACTTCCCCAAAAGCCCCAATTGACAACCTTTACGGCATACGGCGCTTTTTGTGAGATCCGCTTAGCAAAAGCGTCTTTAAACGTGCACCCGGCGGCATAATTGCTCTGTCCCGGCGCTTTTTGAAACGACATCATCGAAGAGAAAAACAGCAAGAAATCCAGCGGTTCCCCTTCAGCTACCCGGGCAATCTGCAAGCTGACATCAGTTTTTGCAGAAAGTGAAGCGCGGAACTGCTCCTCTTCCATATTGGCAAAACTTCGGTCTGATAACACGATGGCGGAATGAATGATTCCGCGCACCTTTCCATGTTCCTTCACAATGGTGTCATACGCCCGCTTGAGAGAATCATAATCCGCAGCATCCGCGCTCAAATATTGCGGTGCGGGGCCTAAAGCCGCAAGTCTTTTCAGCTTTCTTTCAATCTGTGTATCTTTTTTCCGTCTCCCGATCCAGACAATTTTCGCCTGATAGGTCTGAATCATATATTCAGTCCATACTTCTCCTATTCCGCCTGCTCCGCCGATAATTACATAAACCCCGCCGTGCCGGTATAATGAAGGCTCATCTGCATGAGGCCGGCAGACGGCCAATTGCTGGCGGTGCCACTGACCTGCACGTAAAACCCACGGATTTCCCTCGGGGTCCGCCGGTAAAGAGAAGATATCGGGAAGATGCCGGTCTCCCCTTTGAGATTCCAAATCAAGAAGCCGGATGCTCCAATTGCTGTATTCTTTTGCGAGCGATCCCGCTAATCCGTGTATGCTTGCATGACTCGGGTTGACCTCATCATGTTCATGAATCGGCTGTGCTTGAAACGTGCAGATTGTCAATGATAGTTGTTCCGTGTCAAAATTCAGAAGCAGAAGCGATT
The DNA here is from genome assembly GCF_000411595.1 of Paenibacillus lentimorbus NRRL B-30488. NCBI lineage: Bacteria > Bacillati > Bacillota > Bacilli > Caryophanales > Paenibacillaceae > Paenibacillus > Paenibacillus lentimorbus. The sequence continues at coordinate 4,827 of NZ_ANAT01000017.1, forward strand.
TTACCAGCCGGAAAAGCTGCATGACCCCGTGCTCCTGTCCGTCGGCCGTATCCGCATCATAAACGGATGGAATCGGATGATCCGGCGCAGCCCATATCATGTGTTGAAAAGAGCCTTGCGCTTTCAGTGTTTCAGCCATTTGTTCCGCGCTGTCCAAAGAAGTGATGTCCGGAAAACGGACATCGGAATACATCTCTTTCAAAGCCTGTTGAAAATCCGGCCCGCCCCCGATGACGATTATTTTTTCTTCACGCATGAAAGACATGCCGGTTTCCGGAATGGTGACGGTGTTCCAAACCGGTGTCATAAGCAATTCCGTTTCACGACTTTTCTTCGGCGTGACGCCGGCTTTTTGGTTAAACCCGGCGCTTTCCTGCACCTCTTTTATGATAAAATCTTTCACTGCCGCCAGCAGCACGCCGCGCTCATCACAAATATGCAGATCAAATTGGTGAACGGAGGCGGCTTTTACCTCCGCATGCACAAATACGGTTTTCGCTAACGGTTTAAGCAGCTGTATTTCTCCGAAGGAAAACGGTACGATAAGCGCAGGCTCTTTTTGAAATTGCAGCACATGCGCCATTGCGGTTTGAACAGCGCCATCCATTAAGGACGGGTGCAGGATGTACTGTTTAAAATCGGCTTCCAAGTGTGACGGGAGCGTTAATTTGGCCAGTGCTTTCCTTTCTGTATAAGAAAATTCGCGGATAACCTGAAAACTGTCCTTTTGCACGATTCCCGCCTCAGAGAACGAGTGATAGATGTCTTTCGGCTCCGTTCTCTGCGAAAATAACGCCGGGAACTGAAAGACCTGGGCCTCAAAAGGCGCTCCTTTTTCTTTACAAATCACTTCTCCTTGCGAAAAGAGAGTGCCGGCCGCTCCTTTTTCCTTAATGACATAGCTTATACGCTCTTTTTCCGCTTCAAACTCTATCATGACGGATCTTGGGTCTGTCCCTGTCACAATCGGTTCCATGTACCACACATTTTGGAGAGAGACGGCCGGGCGTTCTCCCCACAATGCCGCGCCGTATGCCGCCATTTCCAGATGACAGACTCCGGGGAGCACATATTTTTCGTTCACTAAATGATCTTTAAAGAAATATTCATCCTTGGAAAATATCTTTTGAAACGTCCCTTTCCGGGCGGATGAAACATTCTCATCAAGCAGAGGATGCAGCGCTTCACGCCTTTTGGTATTTTGGGGCTTTTTTGTATACCGCTTTTTTGATCGGTCAGCCAAGACGTTTCCTTTAAAAACGGATACGTAGGAAGCGGAACTTTCTGATACGGCGTCTCCGGCTTTTGAAACCTTGAAGGCCTTTCACCCACAGCGCGGCAAATTTCTCAGGATCTGAAACGGATTGGCCTGAAACGTCCGGCCGTCCAGGCGACGCTTTTCCGAAGTAAATATGCCTGCCGCCGCTGTGACCGCTGACAAAGCCGTCCAATCGCTGTTTCAGCTCAGAAAGGGATGATGCGATTACCGCAAGCCGGAAGGAGAAAGGCTCTCTGCCTGACAATAGGGTGGCAGCGATATTTTCCAGGCTGTATCCGCCGGCAGAAGGCAAGTTTTCCAATCGGGCAAGAAAGGAGCTCAATTTCCCGGCATATTCTTTCAGCTGCTGTTCGGAATGTGCGCTTAGTACGACGGCATGCGGTTTTTGCTCAGTATTCCCGTCCGCTTGCCGTTTTGGCTGATAAGCACCTACGATCAGATGGGCATTAGAGCCTCCTGCGCCGAACGAACTGATTGCGGCGATTCTCGGTTTATCTCCTTCAGCCGGCCACGGGCGGTTGTTTCGGACAACATAAAATGGCGAATCAGAAAAAGAAATCTTGCGGTTCAGTTCCTCGGCGTGCAGACTGGCGGGAAGCGTTTCATGTTTCATGCTTAAAAGCACCTTGATTAAACCGGCGATCCCTGCAGCCGCTTCCAAATGTCCGATATTGGATTTCACCGAGCCGATTCCACAGTCATTTTTCTCATCGGCCTGTTTCTCAAATGCCATAGACAGACCGCGTATCTCAATCGGATCGCCGAGTGCCGTGCCGGTACCGTGAGCTTCAATGTAGCTGATATCCGCCGGACTTACCGCGGCTCTGTTTATAGCGGATAAAATCAAGTCCCGGTGCGCTTCCGGATTCGGCACCGTATACCCGGTCGTTTTGCCGCCGTGATTAGTGGCGGACCCCTTAATGACACCGTAGATGTGGTCGTTGTCCGCAATCGCTTTTTTCAATGGTTTTAACAAAACGGCTCCCGCGCCTTCACCGGGCACGTAACCGTCTCCGCCTTCACCGAAACTGCGGCATTTTCCTTCAGAAGACAGAAAATGCGATTGGCTTAAAAACATGTATTTTTGCGGATGTAAGCTGAGGTTGACGCCTCCGGCAAGCGCCATTTCACAGTCGCCCGACATAATGGCCTGACAAGCCTGATGGACGGCGACAAGCGATGAAGAACACGCCGTATCAACAGCGATGCTCGGCCCATGGAGATCAAGGAAATAAGAAACCCGGTTCGGAATGCCCCAATATAAGGAGCCGGGGCCTTTATACTGATCTTTGAGGAAACCTTCTTCGTGTGCAATTAATGAATATTCATTCCAGGTCACTCCGGCGAATACACCGATTTGATCCGTCGGCCTCGCCGCCGGGTTCCCGTAACCGGCATCCTCCATCGCTTCCCAGCAGCACGTGACATACAATTTTTGCTGAGGGTCCATTAAATCAGCTTCCCACGGGGAAACAGAAAAAACAGCGGGTCAAATCGATCCGGACGATCAATAAAACCTCCCCATTTACTGTATGACGCGTATTCTGCCGTTTTCTCTTCCGAGTAATAAGAGCTGTCCCATCTGTCCTCAGGGATTTCGGAGACACAATCTTTATTTTCCATTAAATTGTCCCAAAAATCATGCTGGTTTTCCGCTTTCGGAAACATCCCGCTCATTCCTATAACCGCAATATCAGAACTCCTGTCCGTTCCCGGTACAGGCACCTTTTCAGCCGCCTGTACAGGAAGCACTTCTTCCTGCCGGCTTCCCGTATCAGGCTCCGTTTCTTTGAATTCAAGAACGCTTTCGGGATTTCGTTTCTGCGCACTTAAAAACTCACTCAATTTCTCAATGTTCGGATATTCAAACAGCAGCGTTTCAGAAAGGCCGGTAAATTCTTTATGCAATATGGTCATGATTTCTTCACTGATGAGAGACGTCACGCCAAGAGTAAAAAAAGCGGTTTTATCTTCTGCTTCGGTCACCTTGGCACCCAGCTTTTCCGCTATTACCGTTCTTAAAAATTCGTTAATACATTTCATGAGGATACCATCCCTTGTACAAAAGAATTTTTCTGTGCTTTAACAAGTTAATCCGCCGTCTATCGCCATTGTCTGTCCGGTCATAAAGGACGATTCAGGAGAAAGCAGGAAACGAACGAGTCCGGTCATATCGTCTGTTTCGCCTAAACGCCCCATCGGCGTCCTTCTGATAATCTGCGATTTTTGTTTTTCCGGCATATTTTTCGTCATATCGGTGTCCACAAAACCGGGCGCAAGTGAATTGACACGGATTCCTTTAGACCCGAGCTCCCTGGCCAGACTTCGCGTCAAGCCGTCAAGAGCCGCTTTGGATGCGCTGTAGACTGAAGTACCTTTAAATCCTCTTGAACCGATAATGGAGCTTATGTTAACGATTGATCCGGAATTTTGTTTCAGCATGACCCGGGAAACGTTTCGGGTCAGCTTGATGACTGAACCGATATTCAGATTGAGGATGCGGTCAATGTCTTCATCATTGGTCAGGGGCAGCAGCTGATCAAGGTTCAAACCGGCGTTATTGACCAAGCCGTCTATTCTGGAAAACTTGCGGTATACTTGAAGAACAAACTGTTTCATGGCGGCATCATCCGCCGCATCCGCCGCTTCCCAATAAAAACGGTCACGGTACTTTTCACTCTCTCTCAATGTGTTAATAAAATCAGATTCACTGCGGCTGAAAGCAGCTACTTTGTAATTCTCATCCAAAAGCGCCTGTACAATCGCTTTTCCGAGCCCCCGGCTACCTCCGCTGACGACCGCTACTTTTCCGTTATTCATATTTGCCTCCTGTTTTACACGTTTCTTATTTTTAAATCGGTCATTAGACAGTTTCCGATCTGTAACAGAGATGATCTGCGGTATCTGATATGGCTGCAGCTTCTGTCTGCAATGAGCTACGGCCCGCTTTCTGAAAGATTTGATATCTTCCTCTTTTTCAAGTACGGCCTCTGCCGCAACAATCTCGCCCGTAATCGGATTTTTCGGCCCGTTATGAGAACATCCCGGACATTCGGTATCTCCAGAAAGACGCTTTCCACCTCTGCCGGAAACACTTTCTCTCCGCCCACATTAATGATTTCACTCTTTCTTCCGAGAATTCTTATATATTCGCCGTCTGTTTCCACCTGGTCACCGGTGTCGTACCAGCCGTCTTCATCGAAAGGTGAGGGTGCGTTTAAATAGCCGAGCATCGCCGACTCAGAACGGACCCAAAGCGTGCCTCCGGTAATTTTGGTCTCTGTTCCGGCACCGCCTACTTTCATCCAAGTGGATTGGCTGTCTTTTGATTTCGTTGAGAATATACCCAATTCAGTTAATCCGTATGTTTGTTTCAGCCGTACATCCGGAAACAGCCGGTGAATGCCGCGCAGCGTTGATTGGGGCATCGGTTCTGTGCCGTAAGTGATCAGCTGGAGTGAAGACAGGTTATAGCCGGCATCCGCCTTGGACATCAGCAGCATGTTTAAAAAGGTCGGGGTGGCGGGGAGCACTTGGACAGCATGTTTGTCGACCGCCTGATAAACGGACTCCGGCGTTCTGCTGTCTGATGTGACGATCGTTCCCCCGTTAAACAGAATCGCAAACAGCGTATTAATGCCGCCTATATGATCCAATTTCAGAAAAATGAGCGTACGCAGCGGTTTTCTCTTCGCCGTTTTGTATTTTTCAAGCAGCCGGCCGGCGCTTAACACGGATGCTTTGCTTTTGCCGGAGGTTCCCGATGTGAAAATAATAATGCCTGACTCCCCTTTCTCGCGCAGGTCATCAAGCAGAGGGTGAGAGGCGCTTTCAGAACCTTCACGAAGCGTCCAGCTGTCATTTTCATTTATTTCAATGATCTGATTCACTTTCGCGTCTTCAAACATATCGAGATGCTTCTCCCTTGATTCATTGCTGAGAGGGACAACGATATTTCGGTTTAACAAAAGCGCCATCAGCAAAAAAATGGCGTTCGGGGAATAATCCCCGATAAGCGCCACACATTCTCCTTTACGTATTCCGTTTTGTTCAAGTTCTTTCTGAAAAAAGCTGATTCGTGTCAGCAAATCATCATACGTAAAAGTCTGCCCTTTAAAAATGAGAAACTCACTGTCCTGCGTTTCCCTAAGCTTATCAGTCACCCAGCTGATATCTCCCCTGCTTTCTGTTTTCATGATTGAGCACTGTCCATATATTTTTGATAAATATCACAAATGCTGCCGACGGTTGTAATGCTGGAAATTGCTTCTCCTTGGGAAAAAGGATCTACTCCGGTTTCCATCTCCATCTGTGCGACTAATTGAGCGATATCCAGTGATGAGAAGCCCAGATCCTCTATGACTCTCACATCATCTCCCGCTTCGACGGCCCGATATGACTGCTGTTCTTGAATATCCTGAATGATTTGAGCAATGATCTGCTTCATTTCCTTGGTTTGTTCCATTTGCTTTCAGCTCCATTCTTTATTTTATAAGCTTCTGATGACCCGTTTATAATCCGGAATATGATCTTGTGAAGAGGTCGGCACCGCCAGCAGCTTATCCACCTTGGAAATGGCCAGCAATGTATGATTTCTTTTCATATAGACTTCAATCTGATAGCTGATTTTCGCCACTGAGATCATACCGAGGGACTCACCGTGAAAGTCGGGATCGCATTCTTCAATGTGTCCCGTCATATAAATATCAAGCTCTTCATCTGCAAAACAATTTCCGTAATAATACGTCTCTCTTTCAAGCAAAAATAAATGCCGCGCGATTGAAACCGGAAAACCCGGCTTCGACCGGCGCGTCATCCATTCAAATTCCGCCGCATCCATTATCTTGCTGAATTTCGCAAACACCATGGCATGCCCCGGCGCAGCATCCTGATCAACAGGAACCCGATATGAAACGGGGTCCGCTGTTTTGAGGTTGCCCGGCTTCATACCGAAAGCGTCCGTTCTGATTTTCTTTGACCGCATCAGCGCGTAAGGCGGCTTGGCTAGCTTAGAAAGTTCCGCAATGCATTCAGCCTTCGGCGCTGAGACTTTGCGGGTCGAACCTTCTGTTTGCGTGACGTCGACGACAATTAAACTATTGGCTTTCATAGAAGGAAACCGTCCGCGGTCCCACTCGCTTTTATCAGAGCTGACCGCTCCTTTCGGCCCGAACAAATAATCAGATTCTAATATGGTTTCTCCAAACCGGGAGATATCGACTCCGACGGAAACCTCGTCCCATAATCGGTACTGATCAAGAGGCTGATCTGAAGGAACTTTGAGATGTGTCATAAAATAAGCCGGATACAAAATCAGCCCTTGGTGATCGGCCATCTGATCAGGCCGGAATCCCGTTCCGTCCGTTAAATGATGACTGTGTGCGTTGCCGAATAACAGCAGCAGCGCGTACTCATTCAAATTCCCTAACCCGACATGGCTCATCGTTAATTCATGATTTTCAATCAGCATGGTAGTCCTCCGCAGAAAAAATGTAATGTCTGGTCATACTCAGCCTGTAATCGATACCAGCCTTTGCGCCAGAAGGCCGGCTGTTTCTTCCATGAGCTGTTTGCCGATCAAGTCGACATGCCTGTTTCTCCAATTTTCAAGCGGGGTTCCTTTCACCCATTGATTAAACGCGCCGAGTGCAGGGCCGCAATGAATTTGGTAATCTATTTTACTTTCGCTTTTTCCTTCCAGAGCGAGCCTCGTCGTATGGGAAAAATACCATTTAAATACCATCGCCATTTTGTGTTTCGGATTCTGTTCGGCTTTGGCGACCTGTTCAGGAGATTTATCACGTTTCAACTGCTCATACACTTCCTCAAAACTGCGCTGGAAATACTTATCTTCAATTAATGTTTTCGTTTTTTCATCTATTTCATCTAAAGAATTGTATTGTCTGTACAAGTCAAAGAGTTTATTGGCTCTTGCCGGGAAAAACAGGCCTTTTTTCAGCACCTGCACCCTTGCCCCCGCTTCAAACATATCTCCCGCGGGAGCGTATGACGTATCCTGCACGTTCGCTTCCTGAAGCAGATCTTTCACTGAATCACTTGTCCCGGCTTCGACCGTGCATTGATTAATAGAACCGGTTCCGATAAATTCGGCGCCGAGGAGAAACGCGGCAGCAGCCGCTTCCGGAGTGCCGATGCCGCCCGCTGCGCCGATTCTTACTTTTTTCGCATACCCGTGCTTCTCCATCATGCGATCTCTGAGTCTGATCATGGCAGGCATTAATGTATACGGAATCCCTTGGTCGGTATGCCCTCCTGAATCCGCTTCAACGCAAATGTCATCAGCCATCGGAATTTCTTTTGCAAGCGCCGCTTCCCCGGCTGTCAGCCGATTGTCAGACACAAGTCTTTCCAGCACATGAGCCGGAGCCGGATTCAGAAAGGCCTCAGCGACTTCAGGCCGGGATACTTTCGCGATGATTCTGTTTTGAACTGACACCGACCCGTCATGATTCCTGCTTAATCCCTTTGCCCTGTATATCACGAGAGCCGGGGTTATGCCCATAAATGCCGATGCTTCAATAAGATGAATGCCGTTTTTCAAATATAAATCTATCATTCTGACTTCCTTGTCAGGTGACATCATATGATGAAGAAGATTCATTCCGAATGTTTCCCCTTGCCGCAGTGCAGACAGGATGGTTCCGATGGCCTGTCCGATCCGTTCGATACTCAATCCGCCCGTTCCGAAAAAGCCCAGCATTCCCGCTTTTGCCGCTTTAATGACCATCTGTTCCGAAGCAATTCCCCTGTACATGGAGCCCGTCATGTAAGCATATTGGATGTTATAATCTTTTTTAAAATCTTCGTTCCCTAATCTCATTCCCGCCGTTTTTTGTGAATCAGCTGCCGATGCTTTAACATCAGCAGTATCAGACTCTTCTTTCGGCATTGGTAATGGGACGGCATCTTTTTTAATCTGCCGCGTCAGTTTTGTCAGCACTTCCCCGGGCCCGACTTCTGCAATTTCATTATTTTTAAGTCCCATCAGACGGCGTATCGTGTCCGTCCACTTTACCTGATTGGTCATTTGCAAAGTCAGATTTGTTTTGATTTCATCATTCTTATAAGGTGCGGCATGAAGATTTGAGATCACCGGAAAACGAAGAGGCATAAACGCCGTTTCTTCTAAATAATCCGCGAACTCTTTTTCAGCATCTTTCATATAGCGGGAATGGAAGGCGCCGCTCACATTTAAAGGAAGATACATTCTCACGCCGGCTTTTTCAAAGACGGGGCCCGCTTTTTCAATGTCTTGTTTCGTTCCGGCGATCACAATTTGCGAAGGTGAATTGTGGTTAGCGATATCAATGCCGGTCAGATGATAATCGGATAGAACCTCTTTTACTTGTTCAGCCGTAAACCCCAAAACCGCCGCCATGCCTCCGGGAGCTGCCTTGCTCATGAGCTCCCCTCTTTTTTTCACAAGCTGCAAACCGGTCTTAAAATCAAAGCAGCCGGCCGCAAATAACGCATTATATTCTCCTAAACTGTGCCCTGCGGCGTAATCGGGCTCTCTGCCGGACTCTTTAATCTTCTTTAAATAACTGAGTGCACTTACCGTATATAACGCCGGCTGGGTAAATTGCGTTTTCCCCAGCTGATGATTCGGATCCTCCAGACACAATTCTTCTATAGAGTAGCCTAATATGTCATCAGCCTGACGTGTCAGATCTTGAAATTCATCAAACAGCCCGGCTCCCATTCCTTTAAATTGAGAACCCTGCCCCGGGAACACAAACGTAAGCATCTTATCCTCATCCTTTCCGCATCGTCAATTTGAATATCACATGTGGTTCTCAATACAAAAACGTCTCTTATTTCATATATTGACTGGTGTAAACACCGCCATAAAAATAAAAACACAAACACGTTTGCGATTCAGCACAGGTTTAAAAATCGCAAACGCATTGTGTTTTCCTTTTCTAACATAATTTATATAAAGACATCTTGCTTGTTTACTGAATGTTTCGCATGACAAGCTGCAGTGCCAATATGCCCGAAAACAGCCATGACGGCACACTTCTCCCTTATCATGTATATGTAGATATATACACTGCAATCATTTTATAATCCCTATTTCCTCTTCAACGTGCCGAAACAGCGATTGAAATTTAATAGGTGCTTTACTTTAATTTAATAAATTTAACAAATAGTTGCTATTTAAAGAGAATAATATCAATTTATAGATAATAATGTCAAGGCTTTATTTCGTTATTTTCTGACATTTATTCCACAGTTTTATGTTCGGTGGACAGTCGGCATAATTGTTTCGGGATAAATGTCAGATAATTCCCTGAACCCTTTTCATGTCAAAGAAAATTCATCACCTCTCTGTCAATTGGGTCTATACTTATTTTTCATTTTCATATATTATGTAAAAAAAAGACGAATTAGAAAATTTTTTAATCACTTTAAATACTATCCATTAAATACTTTCTTTGTATAATAATTTCTTATTATTCTAAGGAGGATCCAGTCATGAAATGGTACGCACTTTTTGTAGAGTCGGGAAAAGAAGAAGCAGTTCAAAAATTTCTGCGTCTGCAGTTTGATGAGCAGGCTCTCTACTCAATCATACCCAAGAAAAAAGTCACAGAACGAAAAGCCGGAATCAAATACGAGGCACTCAAAAAGATGTTTCCGGGATATGTGCTGTTTAAAACAAAGATGACCGAGCGGACATTTCATAAAATCAAAGAACTCCCCATTTCATGCAGAATCGTGAATAACGGCGCATATTATTCCAAAGAGCGTAAAACCTATTTCACGACAATTAAGGATGAAGAAATCCTCCCTATTATCAGGCTGATCGGAGAAGGAGACACTGTAGATTATTCAAAAGTCTATATTGAAAATTCAAAAGTAACCGTTGCCTCAGGGCCTCTTAAAGGAATGGAAGGCATTATTAAAAAGATCGATAAAAGAAAAGACGCGCCAAAATCTGCCTGTCTTTTATGGGACTGGACAAAATGGTCAACGTCGGAATTGAAGTGCTCTCCAAGCCCTAGCATTTCAAAAAAAGCATCAACAGCATGTGCCGTTGATGCCCTTTTTATATAAACAGACGAAAGCCCGACATCAAAATAACGCCGCTCACCACCGTCACGGTCAGACTTTTTGTTTTCAAGGCATAGTTGACCTGAAGCCGGGCTGCCCCCATGAGGCAAAATCACATTTAGGGGAAGAATCCATTTTAATCAAGAGCGGTGAATTGACGGTTGAGCTTCATGACGAAAAGCATGTGCTGACTTCGGGCGATGCCGCACAGTTATTTTCATTCCTCGGATGAATCGGTGACATATTTTATGCTGGTCTATTATCCTGAACCGGCTTAAACGCATATCAGGCTTCTTCAGACAGAAGCCTGATGGACCGCAACCCATTCTTGTATGCATTGAATCAGTTTCTGGACAGAAGGTGTCTGCGTCTCCTTTGCATGAGCTGTCAAAATGCCGAGCTGCCTGGAGACATACCGGTCGAACCGTTTGATGAGCACATCACAATCATTCACCAAAAGCTGCGGCAGGATGCTGATCCCCAGATTGTTCCGCACCATTGCAATTATCGCTTCATCCCCTCTGATTTGATAAGCGACCCGCGGTGTGATCTTTTCTTCCTTTAACACTTTCAGCACATCAAAATGTGTCTCCGGATAAGGCACGATACATTTGACGGATTCCATGACATGTAACGGAACCGTTTCACATTGCGCCAATTCATGCTGCGGGCTCATCACCGCTACAATCGGGTCCTCGGCCAACGGGTAAAAATGCCACTTCTCGCTGTGGGATGTCCCGATCGCCGCATCAATCCGGTCATCTTTCAGCCATTGTTCCAGCTCAGTAGAATTTCCTTCAAACAAATGCACCTTAATAGAAGGATACAGCTCATTAAATTCCCTCAAAATTTTCGGCAGCCATTTTACCGCCACGCTCGTAACAGTGCCGAGCCGGACTTCTCCTCTTTCTAACCCATTAATATTATCAACGGTTTGAGACAGTTTTTCATAGTTTTTTGAATTTCCTTCATAATATGTAACACTTTCAAGCCATTTGCGGTGGGCCTCACTCCATGCCGCTGTCTGATCAAAAGCGGAAAACCGTACTCTTCCTCTAATTTACTGATCATTTGGCTGATGTTCGGCTGTGTGTAATTCAATATGGCAGCGGCTTGGGTCAGGCTGCCGCTTTCAACCGTTTTAATAAAGGCTAAATGCTTCTTTAAATCCAACCGGCTTCATCTCCCAGATATCATTCTTTATTATCCAATGCATTAGTTATATTTAGTTTACTTATACATCAATCAAAAATAAAATGGCAATGTCTCCATCATTATACTTGATAACAAACAGAAGGTGAGCGTTTCAGCATGAGTTTTCTCATTCAATTTTTTATCGGCGGCACCGTTATGGTGGCCGCCGCGTATTTAAGCAAGTCGAAATACTTATTTTTATCAGGCGTTATCACATTGCTGCCGATCATGACGTTACTGAATATTCACTTGCAGCTGAAAAATATGAGCCCCGACGATTTCAGAGCCGCTCAAAAAAACGGAATATTCGGTGCCTTCGGCGCAGTGATCTTCATCAGCAGTATTTTCATCCTGACAAACTGGTTCAAAGGAGGCCACGCAGTCATCGGTGCGTTTCTCATCTATATTTGCTATATGATCGGCTGTAAATGCCTGTTATGAAGATACGGCCACGCTGTGTATAAAAAAATGCCCGTCCAGAACAATAAGAACGATCTGTTCAGTTGTGAGCAGTTTATATGACTGAATGATCATGAGTTGTTATAATCAATGTCTAAAAACATTCCGGGAGGCGAAATAAATGGCGAGAAAATTATTCACACCATGGACCGTTAAAGATGTAACGATCAAAAACCGTATTGTTATGGCACCGATGTGCATGTATTCCTCACATGAGAAGGACGGAAAACTGCAGCCTTTTCATATGGCGCACTACATATCGCGTGCAATCGGACAGGTCGGCCTGATTATCGTGGAAGCGACAGCCGTTAATCCTCAGGGGCGCATTTCCGATCAGGATTTGGGCATTTGGAGCGATGATCATATCGAAGGTTTTGCCAAACTGACGGAACAAGTGAAAGCGCAAGGGTCTAAAATCGGCATTCAGCTTGCGCACGCCGGACGTAAAGCTGAGCTTGAGGGAGACATTTACGCTCCGTCAGCCATTCCGTTCGATGAGCAGTCCAAAACACCGGCTGAAATGACGACAGAACAAATTAAAGAAACCATTCAGGAATTCAAACAGGCAGCGGCGCGCGCGAAAGAAGCCGGCTTTGACATTATTGAACTTCATGCCGCACACGGCTACTTAATGCACGAATTTTTGTCCCCTCTGTCCAATCACCGTACAGACGAATACGGAGGCTCACATGAAAATCGCTACCGCTTCTTAGGCGAGACCATTGAAGCCGTCAAGGAAGTCTGGGACGGCCCGTTATTTGTCCGTATTTCTGCATCGGATTATACAGACAAAGGGCTGGACATTGCGGATCATATCGGTTTTGCGAAGTGGATGAAAGAACAGGGAGTCGACCTCATTGATTGCAGCTCAGGCGCACTCGTTCAAGCTGATATTAACGTCTTCCCCGGCTACCAAGTGAGCTTCGCGGAGAAAATCCGTGAACAGGCCGAAATTGCAACAGGCGCCGTCGGTTTGATAACGACGGGAACAATGGCGGAAGAAATTCTGCAAAACAACCGCGCTGACCTTATTTTTGTCGCGAGAGAACTTCTGCGCGATCCGCACTTTGCAAGGAGTGCAGCGAAGCAGCTGAATACTGAAATACCGTCACCGGTCCAATACGACAGAGCATGGTGATGAAGAGACAGCCGGAGTTTTTCGATCCGGCTGTCTCTTTTTTTATTTTTCGAGAAACGATTGCCGAAGCTTCTCCGTCTTCCCTATAGAACCAATTAGAGGAGATGACTCCAATGAAAGCAGCATGGATGGAAAGGACATATCTGATTGACGGGTGTCCGTTTTATACGAAACACCGTAAAGGCGCCGGCGAAGTGACGATCGTCTTTGAAGCCGGCTACGGCACTTCTTCTGAAACATGGACATCATTACTCGCTGACATAGATGAAGAATTTGGGGTTTTCACATATGACAGAGCCGGAATCGGCAAAAGCGGACGAAGCCGAAACAAGAGAACGGCGGACCATATGGTACAGGAATTAAACGCTCTTCTTCTGAAGGCCGGCGTCAAGCCTCCTTACCTTGTCGTCTCGCATTCATACGGCACGATTATCAGCAGACTTTGGGCGAGCCGGAACCGCCGGGATATTCTCGGGATGGTGCTGCTTGATCCGGTTTCTGAGGATCAGGAGACGAAAGTGCTTCCGCTTCTTCCTGAAGAAATGAAGGCCGCCTATTTGAAACAGTTCAAATTGGAAGGATCACACGCTGAATTTTTAACGAGCCTTAGGCAGATCCAGCATCAGCAGATTCACTTCGGCGATATGCCGCTGTTGATTTTATCATCGGGAGAGCGGGATGAGCGCTTAAAGCACGCTCATGAACAATGGGTGAAACTGCACAGAAGCATGCTTGATGTCTCTTATCAAAGCGGATGGATTCAGGCCAAAAACAGTTCTCATGCCATTCACCACGATGAACCGCACATCGTCCACCTTGCCATTTATGATGTTTGGTGCGCGGTGCGCCAGCAAATGAATGCTCCTGCCTATCAGGCGGTAAACTGATAAAACAAAAGCCATTGTGCAACGGCACAATGGCTTTTGTTATCGTGATCTATTTTGTCTCACGATGCAAAGTATACTTTTTCAACCGGGGTGAATACTTTTTCATTTCTAACCGGTCCGGATTCGTCCGTTTGTTCTTCGTCGTGATATAATTTCTGTCCCCTGTCTCTGTACAGGCCAATGTAACATTCACACGCATCATTTTCACCCCTTATATAAATCGTAATTATTACGTTTTATTATATCTCATCAGAAAAAAATGTCAAGCGTCTATTTTTTAAGACCGCTCCACAGTGACCTCCATGAAGTCAAATGCGATCTTACTGTTCTCAAATACCGCTTTCGCCTCATGTTCGAGACGCTCTATCGGCGATTCACCCTGATACCTTGCGCTGATATGAGTTAAGATCAGCTGTTTGGCGCCTGCTTTTTTTGCCGTTTGCGCAGCCTGTTCTGTCGTCGCGTGATAATAATTATGTGCGAGCTTTGCATCTTCCTTGGCAAACGTCGCTTCATGAACAAGCACATCCGCATTGCGCGCAAGCTCCGTTACCCGCTCTGATGCCCTCGTATCCCCGGAAAAAGCGACGATTCTCCCTTTTTTCGGGGATTCCAGAAAATCCCTCCCGTTAATGATTCTGCCATCGTCAAGTGTGACCGTTTCGCCTTTTTTAAGTTTCTGATAGACGGGTCCGGGCGGGATATTCATTTCTTTCAATCTGCCGGCCTGCAATGCGCCGGGAATATCCTTTTCCTGAACCCGGTAGCCGAACGCTTCCACACCGTGAATGACGGATGCTGCGGTAACAATGAATTGCTCATCTTCAAAAACCGTCCCCTCTTCGATTTCATGTACGGTAAGAGGATACGTCAGATGAGTCGCCGTCACGTTCAGGCTTGTTTCGATAAAGGCTTTAATGCCTTTTGGCCCGTAAATCGTCAGCTCTTCTTCACCGCCCTGAAATGAACGGCTCCCCAACAGACCCGGAAGACCGTAAACATGGTCGCCGTGAAGGTGGGTGATGAAAATCTTTTCAATTTTCCTCGGTTTGATTGTTGTATGTAATATCTGATGCTGAGTGGCTTCTCCGCAATCAAACAGCCATACGGAACGCCTTTCTTCAAGAAGCTTCAGCGCGACGGACGTTACGTTTCTCGTCTTTGCCGGCATGCCGGCCCCCGTCCCTAAAAATAATAATTCCACAATGCTTCCTCCTAGATCTTTGTACTACTAAGGATACAGGATCAGACTGAAAATGTGAATTCACCCGGGCCTTCTCCGGCCTGATTAATTTTTTTCCGCAAACCGCAAAAAACAGGCTGAAATGTTTGCTTTCAACGAATTTTAGATTTAAAATGAAGGAAATATGCGGGGTTTTAAACCATGCTTCAGATAAAGTGAGGTACTCTAAGTGAAAACAAACGACAAACCAAAAGCAGTAATTGTAATATTTGGTGCCACAGGGGATTTGGCAAAACGAAAACTTTACCCATCCATTCACCGTTTATATAAAAATGGTCAAATTGGTGAAGAGTTTGCAGTTGTAGGTGTTGGAAGAAGACCTTGGTCAAACGAGGACCTCCGGGAAACGGTTAAAACGTCTGTTTCTTCTGCCGGGCAAAAAGACATAGACGATTTCACATCTCATTTTTATTACCATCCGTTTGATGTAACGAATCCGGGTTCCTATCAGGAGCTGAATGTCCTGCTGGATCAGCTTGAACATACATATGAAATCCCGAACAACAGAATGTTTTACTTGGCGATGGCTCCTGAGTTTTTCGGCACGATCGCAAAATCACTTAAAAACGAAGGTGTCACAGCGACAAATGGCTGGTCCCGTCTCGTCATTGAAAAACCGTTCGGCCATGATCTGCCGAGTGCGAAAGAGCTTAACAAAGAAATACGCGAAGCTTTCACGGAAGATCAAATTTACCGGATCGACCATTACTTAGGCAAACAAATGGTTCAAAATATCGAAGTCATCCGGTTTGCAAATGCGCTGTTTGAGCCGCTGTGGAATAACCGCTACATCTCAAACATCCAGATTACATCAAGTGAGGATCTCGGCGTTGAAGATCGCGCGAGATATTATGAAAAATCAGGCGCACTCCGTGATATGGTTCAAAACCATATTTTACAAATGGTCGCTCTCTTGGCAATGGAACCGCCGATTAAACTGAACACGGAAGAAATCCGCAGCGAAAAAGTGAAGGTGCTGAGAGCTCTCCGCCCTGTCGCTCCAAACGAAGTGAGTGACTTCTTCGTCCGCGGACAATACCAAGCGGGAAAGATTGACGGAAACGCTGTACCGAACTATACAGATGAACAAAATGTAGCACCGGATTCCAATACGGAAACATTCGTATCCGGAAAGCTGTTAATCGATAACTTCCGCTGGGCCGGCGTTCCGTTTTATATCCGCACAGGGAAACGGATGAAAGAAAAATCAACGAAAATCGTCGTTCAATTTAAAGACATTCCGATGAACCTTTATTACGGCAATGAAACGAATGTAAATCCGAACCTGCTTGTCATCCATATTCAGCCGGATGAAGGCATCACACTATATCTGAACGCTAAAAAATTAGGCGGAGCCGCTCATGCTCAGCCGATTAAGCTGGATTACTGCAGCAACTGCAGTGATGAAATGAACACACCGGAAGCCTATGAAAAATTAATCCATGACTGTCTGCTCGGTGATGCGACAAACTTTGCCCATTGGGACGAAGTGGCGCTTTCCTGGAATTTCGTCGATGCGATTTCCGAAACGTGGGCAGCCGACAAAACCCTTTCTCCGAATTATGAAGCCGGGTCAATGGGACCGAAAGCTTCGGACGAACTTCTCGAAAAAGACGGCCTCCACTGGTGGAATATATAAGAAAAAATTAAAAAACCGCGGCGCCGTTCATGACGGCCCGCGGTTTTTAATATCAGGAAAAGCCCCCGCAATCAATGCGGGGGCTTCTTCATTACTTCATCCATTCAGTATGGAAAATGCCTTCTTTATCTGTGCGTTCATACGTATGCGCGCCGAAGTAATCACGCTGCGCTTGAATCAAGTTTGCAGGAAGCACTGCCGTACGGTAGCTGTCGTAATACGCAAGTGCGCTTGAGAACGAAGGTACCGGCACGCCTTGGGCTACGGCAAGTGAAATCACTTGGCGAAGGGCGCCTTGGTAGCTTTCTGCAATGTTTTTGAAGTAGCTGTCTAACAGCAGGTTGTCAAGCTCCGGTTCACGGTCATATGCGTCTTTGATCTTTTGCAGGAACGCCGCGCGGATGATACAGCCGCCGCGGAAGATCATCGCGATTTCACCGTATTTCAGATCCCAGTTATATTCTTCAGACGCGGCTTTCATTTGGGCGAAGCCTTGTGCGTAAGAACAGATTTTACTCATGAAGAGCGCTTTTCTGACCGCTTCAATCAGCTCTTCTTTATTTTCAGTGACCGGCTTAACGTCTGGTCCGGACAGAAGACCGCTTGCTTTCACACGCTCTTCTTTCATTGCGGAAATGAAACGCGCAAAAACAGATTCAGTGATAATCGGAAGCGGCACGCCTAAGTCAAGAGCGCTTTGGCTTGTCCATTTACCCGTTCCTTTTTGGCCAGCTTTATCAAGGATGACGTCAACAAGCGGTTTGCCCGTTTCTTCATCTTTTTTAGTGAAAATATCAGCCGTGATTTCGATCAGATAGCTGTCAAGCTCTCCTTTGTTCCACTCAGCGAATACTTCGTGAAGCTCTTCGGCAGACAATCCGAGCACCTGTTTCAGAATGAAATATGACTCAGAGATCAGCTGCATGTCACCGTATTCGATACCATTGTGCACCATTTTTACATAGTGCCCCGCTCCGTCCGGGCCGATGTATGTCGTACAAGCTTCTCCGTCCACTTTAGCAGAAATGGCTTCTAAAATCGGTTTTACGAGTTCGTGCGCTTCCTTTTGGCCGCCCGGCATAATAGAAGGCCCTTTCAGCGCTCCCTCTTCACCGCCTGATACACCCGTTCCGATAAAGTGAATGCCGCTTTCGGCAAGCTCTTTGTTCCGGCGCTGTGTATCTTTATAGTATGTATTTCCGCCGTCAATCAAAATATCGTCTTTTTCCAGATGAGGAAGAAGAGATTGAATCGTCGCATCCGTTGCAGTTCCCGCTTTAACCATTAATAAGATTTTACGGGGTGTTTCAAGAGACTGGACAAACTCCTCAATGCTGTATGTGCCGACAACATTTTTGCCTTTTGCCTCTTCTAAAAACTCTTCCGTTTTGCTGCTTGATCTGTTGTATACAGACACAGAAAATCCCCGGCTTTCGATGTTAAGAGCCAGATTTTTACCCATTACCGCAAGACCGATAACTCCGATTTGTTGTTTTGACATATTCTAACGTCCCTTCTTCAAACGTTTAACCATTTTAAAATTTAAATTAAAATAAAATGATATTTATACTAAAGAAATTATCATACATAACCCCTTTTTTCAAGTTATTCACCTTTTCTTTTCATCCTGAAAAAAGTCTCTGTTAAAGCTCGTTCCCCTTGTTTTGCTTTCTTCTTTTTTTATAACGGCGCCTTTTCTGATCAGGTTTTGGCCGTACTTTTCATTCAGCTCGTTCATCATCTGAAAAATCGGCTCATCCTTTGCGTCCTCCTTGAATGAAAACAGATCAAGCTGTTTATACGCCTGCTGTTTTTCAACCAGTTCCGTCCCGGTGATGCCGAGAAGCCTTACCGGATTTTGGTTCCAGTGCTTGTCAAACAGTTCCATCGCCGCTTCCATGATGTCTTTTTTCTGATCAGCCGGATTGCTGAGGGTCATGCTTCTTGTGACCGTTTTCCAATCCGCATACCGAATCATGATGAACAGCCGGCAGGCCATGACCTCTTTACGCTGGAGCCGTTCGCTCACAGACAGCGCGAGCCGGTCAAACACGCCCGTTAATTCATCCCAGTCAGCCGAATCATGCGACAGGGTGGATGAGTTGCCGACGCTTTTAAATTCATAAATCCGCTCGGGATTGACTTCTGCAGGATGGATGCCGTTCGCTTTATCCTTCAGCCTCGGGCCGTTTATGCCGAGAAGCGTTTTCAGCGCATGTTCATCTCCTTTTGCCAAATCACCGATCGTTTTGATGCCGAGCGTTTTTATTTTTTCCGCAGTTTTCGTTCCTATACCGTGCATCTCTTCTATCGGAAGAGGCCATAAGACGTCCGGCAGCTCTCTTTTTCTTAAAATGGTGATGCCGAGCGGTTTTTTCATGTCAGACGCCATTTTAGCGAGAAATTTATTCGGGGCGATGCCGATGCTTGACGGAAGCAAAAGCTCTTTTTGCAGTCTCGCCTGAATGTCTTCGGCTGTCTCATACGCCCTGTGTCGGTGCGGTGTGTCCGTAATATCCATGTATCCTTCATCAATAGAAACAGGCTCGACTAAATCCGTATACTCCCTCAGAATGCTGAACATTTCTTTTGACGAACTCCGATAGCGGTCAAAATTCGGAGGCACGACGATGAGTTCCGGACAGAGGCGTTTTGCCCGCCACACCGGCATGGTGGTCTTTACGCCCCGCGCTCTCGCTTCGTAGCTGCAGGTGACGATGATTCCTTTCCGTTCCTTCACGTTTCCGGCAACGGCGATAGGTTTTCCTCTTAAAGACGGATCATACGCCATTTCTACGGAGGCATAAAAACTGTTCATATCGATATGAAATATAATTCTCCCTTTTCCGGCCACTCCCGGCGCCTCCTTTCCTTTCATAGACAACCTTATATATATGTAGTAAAATAAGAGCTGAATGGATGTGATAAAATGATTCTTGAGTCAATGAATGACTTTTTATTTTTAGTCGATTTTTTCACAATTATTCTTCCCGCTCTGACCGCGATCGGCATCGCTTTTCTTTTGCGTGAGCGCCGCGCAGGCGAGCATTGGAGAACGAAACGAATAGATGAACATCAAGCAGTCGTTCAGCTGAACCGAACAGACTTTCTTATTATTATATATCATCGCATTACAACTTGGATACGTAAAGTCATCCGCATGAATTCACCGGCGAATGATGATGAAGATGTCAGCTTCCTCCTTTTATAACGGCAAGTGAAGATAAAAAGGAGGAGACATAATTGTCTAAAACATATCAAAAATGGATTGCATTCGGATTGTTTTTATCGTACTGTGCACAGGCCGCTCGGCTTTTGCCGCGACATCTCAGACTCAGACGGGAGGCCTCGGGAATATCGGTTTTTTCCACGATTACCTGATCGAGCCGTTTTCGGCACTTTTAAAAGGGGTGGCGGGCCTGTTCCACGGTGAGTACGGACTGTCGATTATTCTGGTGACGATTATCGTCCGGATCGTTGTATTGCCTTTGTTTGTGAACCAATTTAAGAAACAGCGGATGTTCCAGGAAAAAATGGCTGTGATCAAACCGCAGGTCGACAGCATCCAGGCTAAAATAAAACAAACGAAAGATGCGGAAAAACAAAAAGAACTGCAAATGGAAATGATGAAGCTTTACCGTGAGCACAATCTGAATCCGATGGCAATGGGATGTCTTCCGATGCTGGTGCAATTCCCGATTTTGATCGGTTTTTATTACGCCATCCGCTCAACGCCGGAAATCGCTTCACACTCATTTCTGTGGTTCAGCTTAGGGCATTCTGATATTCTTGTATCACTGTGCGCGGGGGCCATGTATTTCTTACAGGCTTATATTTCCCAAAAATTAAACCAGAAATATTCACCGGCTGCTCAAAATCCGGCCGCGATGCAGTCAGCAAAAATCATGGTCTTTATTTTCCCTGTCATGATGACCGTTTTTTCGCTTAACGTACCGGCTGCGCTGCCGCTTTACTGGTTTACAAGCGGACTGTTTTTGACAGTGCAGAACGTACTTTTACAGCAGACGCATCATAAAAAGAAACAGGCTGCGGCTCAGGCGGAGCCCGCCAAATCATAATACTGAAACCCTGCCGGAACCTATCCGGCAGGGTTTTTTCTTGTATCTGCAAAGCTTTAAGCCAATTATCTTATCATGAAGAATGAAAAAAGCACCCAATCAACTGGGTGCTTCGTTTTTAGTTGGCCGCTGTTTCGATAATGGCAACGACCATTTCCGCCGTTTTGACGAGCTCTTCAATCGGCATTTTTTCATTTTTCGTATGGATTTGTTCATAGCCTACTGACAGGTTGACTGTCGGAATGCCGTGGCCGGCAATGACGTTTGCGTCACTTCCGCCGCCGCTTGTCTGAAGTTCGCTCGGACGGCCGATTTTTGCCGCCGCTTTTTTTCGCGACTTCCACAACCTGATCGCCGTCCTGATATTTGAAACCCGGATACATGACCGCGATGTCCACTTCCGCGCGGCCTCCCATCTCAGCTGCAGCAGATTCGAAAGCTTCTTTCATTTTCTGCACTTGCGCCTCCATTTTTTCAGGCACTAATGAACGCGCTTCAGCCAGAATATCAACCTGGTCGCAGACGATATTGGTTTGCGTGCCGCCTTCGAAACGTCCGATATTAGCCGTTGTTTCTTTATCAATACGGCCGAGCGGCATTTTAGAGATTGCTTTTGATGCGATGGTAATCGCGGAGATGCCTTTTTCCGGTTCTACTCCCGCATGAGCCGTTTTCCCGAAAATGGTTGCTCTCACTTTCGCTTGTGTCGGCGCGGCTACAATAATGTTACCGACTTTTCCGTCTGAATCAAGCGCAAAACCGTATTTCGCGGTAATGTCTGAACGATCCATTGCTTTTGCCCCGACTAATCCCGATTCTTCTCCGGCCGTGATAATGAATTCAATGGTGCCGTGCTTGATGTTTTGTTCTTTCAGCACTTTAATGGCTTCAAACATTGCGGCAAGACCCGTCTTATCATCGGCGCCGAGAATCGTCGTGCCGTCGGATTTTACATAGCCGTCTTCCACAATCGGCTTAACGCCTTTGCCCGGAACAACCGTGTCCATGTGCGATGTGAAATAAATCGTATCCGCATCTTTTGTGCCCTTTAACGTACAGATTAAGTTGCCGGCTCCATGCCCCGTCACTTCTTTTGTATCATCTTCTTTTACGCTCAATCCTAAATCAGTGAATTTTTGTTTGAGCACCTTGCTGATTTCCGCTTCATGTTTTGTCTCTGAATCAATTTGAACGAGTTCAAGAAATTCTTCAAGCAGACGTTTTTCGTTTACCATTTTCAGTTCCCTCCGTTTAAAGCGGTATATTACCGTGCTTTTTTTTCGGTCTTTCCTCTTCCTTATGCGCAAGCATGTCAAATGCCTGAATCAATTTTTTCCTCGAGTCTTCCGGCCGGATGATATCATCCACCATTCCGCAGGCCGCCGCTTTGTACGGACCGGCGTTTTCCTTTTCGTATATGGCTTTTTTTCGCGCTTCGTTTTCTCCGGGTCGCCAGAAGCCTGTATGTCTCTGCTGTATAAAATCGACGCCGCGCCTTCCGCTCCCATAACGGCGATTTCCGCATTGGGCCAGGCGAATACAAGATCTGCCCCGAGCCCTTTCGAATTCATGGCGACATAGGCGCCTCCGTAAGCTTTTCTGATGATGAGCGTCACTTTCGGCACCGCCGCTTCGGCAAAAGCATACAGCAATTTTGCTCCGTGACGGATGATTCCCGCATGTTCCTGCTGAAGGCCCGGAAGAAATCCCGGAACATCAGCGATCGTCAATAGCGGAATATGAAACGCGTCGCAAAAACGGATGAATCTCGACGCTTTGTCAGCGGCATCAATCGTGAGGCTCCCCGCCAAGTGTTTCGGCTGGTTTGCGACAACACCGACTGTACGCCGTCCGAGTTTCAGAAAACCGACAGCAATGTTTTTGGCAAAATACGGCTGAATGTCAAAAAACGTTCCGTCATCCGCCAGCTCTTTTATTACCTGTAACACATCGTAAGGTTTCGAACTGTCCGCGGGAACGAGGGTGTTTAATAACGGTCTGGCGTCTTCCTTTTTAACGGGTAGTGCCGTCTGTCCGCCGTGCGGGAGATAAGAAAGCAGGGTTTTCACAGCGGAAAGAGCCTCTTTTTCCGTCCGTGCGGAATAGTGGGCATTTCCGCTTATCACATTATGTATTCCCGCACCGCCTAAACTTTCCGCGTCAATCTGTTCACCCGTCACCTGTTCAATGACTTTCGGGCCTGTAATAAACATGTGCGACGTATGTTCCGCCATAATTACAAAATCCGTCAAAGCGGGTGAATAAACAGCACCGCCGGCACAGGGCCCAAGGATGACAGAAATTTGCGGAATCACTCCCGAGTAAAGGACGTTGCGTCTAAAGATATGACCGTATCCATTTAATGATACCACACCCTCTTGAATTCTCGCACCACCTGAGTCGTTCAGCCCGATGATCGGGGTTTTGTTTTTCGCCGCCAGATCCATTACCGCCGCGATTTTTTCCGCATGTGTCTCGCCGAGCGTCCCGCCGAGTACGGTAAAGTCATGGGCAAACAAATACACGGGCCGTCCGTCAATTGTGCCGTATCCGGTAACAACGCCGTCTCCCGGAGCATTCTGGCACCCGGGCGTGCGGCTTTTGGCAAACGGCTGCAGCTCTGAAAAACTGTCTTCGTCCAATAGATAGTCAATTCTTTCTCTTGCCGTCAGCTTGCCTTTTTTGTGCTGTTTTTCATTTTTTTCCGCTCCGCCGCCGTTTGTTAAAAAGGAACGTCTTTCGTTTAAGTGTCTGATATGATCACTCATGCTCATCTTGAGTTTCTCCTTTTTCAATTGTTTCACAAAGCTCAATCAGGACCCCGTTCGCCTCTTTTGGAGAGAGAAATGCGATCTTCTTCCCGCCCGCTCCGTTTTGCGGTGCATGATGAATCAAGGTCATGCGGCATGATTCAAGCTCCTTGATCGTTTCCTTCATATCGGCGCAGCGGAATGCCAAATGATGCAGCCCTTCGCCTCTTTTCTGTAAAAAAGAGCTGACGGGAGACGCGTCCGACAGCGGCTCAATCAGCTCAAGCTTTGTGCCTCCCGCTTCTAAAAAAGCAACTCTCACATTTTGGCCGTTTACCAGCTCGTCTCCCATATACGTAAGCCCGAGCATCCGTTCGTAAAATCCTCTCGCGGCTTCAATAGAGCTGACGGCAATGCCGACATGATCAAGTTTTTCATAGCGCCGCCACCTGCTTTCCGCCATAGGATATGGCTTGTTCATACAAGCAAAACACGTTAAAATGGTAGACAGTAATCTTAAGGAGTGAAACAATGTCTCAAAAATTTATGAAAAGCGCCGTCATCGTCATTTTGGGCGTATTTATACTTTCAACCCTCCTCTCAGGTATTATGATGTATTTGCGGTAAAAAAGCAGGCGCCTCATTGCAAGGGGGGTTCCTGCTTTTTTATGAGGGCTTTCCGCTCTATTGCAATGTCCTCAAATGAGCGGTTTTCTTTTGTGATCAATACTTTCGTTCCGGGAGGGATAATCCGGAAAATACGGATGACATCCCGGTTTTTCATACGGATGCAGCCGTTTGATACAAACCCCCCGATCAGCTCTTCTCTGTTTGTTCCGTGAATGCCGTATATCCTGCCGTCGGTTCCTTTCGCATCAAAGCCGATCCAGCGGACGCCGAGCGGGTTTTCCGGCGCGCCTCCCTCTACATTTTTCTTCCGGTAATACGGATTGACGGCTTTGACCGTTACCGTAAATTCTCCTTCAGGCGTCAAATCATCCGTTTTTCCCGTCGCCACCTGATAAATGCCTTCTATTCGGTTATCCTTCACAACAGCAAGCGCATTTGTGGCTTTATTGACGATAATATAAGGGTCACCCGGCAAAGGGTTCGCGCCAAGCGGCCAAAGCGGAGACAGCAGCAGGGCGGCTGACAATAAAAAATCGCATGGGCTCCCCTCCTTTTTTCATTAGAATGACCAATGAAAGGAGGACTCATGCGATTGATCCATATGTTTTTTACAGCTTGATGCCTTTGAAATAACTTTTAATCACGAGATATTGTTCCATCTCACCGAGGAGGTGGAACAAAGCCGCCCGCGCTTCAAACTCCTCGCGCGTTGCCGGGAGCGGCATTTCTTCAAATTCCGTTCTCATTTCTGCAAGTCTTTTAAAAATTTATGAGCGGTATTGCCGGGATGTATGGCTTCCCTTAATTCATGGATGAAATGGGCGATTATTTTGCCCTGCTCCACCGTTATTGAAATAGAGGTAATCTTCGGCAGCAGCCGTTCAATGATTTCAAATTGTTTCTGTCTCATCTTAAAATAATGATAGTAGAGATTTTCATGACGCAAAATATGATTCTGCACGTCCCGATAGGCGAGGTTTTTCGCCTCTTGAATCATCTGATGCGTCTCCGGTATTTCCTTCCCCGTCCAATCTTGCTCACCAGTTAACAAATACCGTTCGATTTCGGCGAAGATGACGGAAAAGTTGTCCTCGATTTTTTTCCTGTACGCCGCGAGTTTTCTGTCGAGGCTCGGCATATACAGATTCATTAACAGCGCGACGCCGATACCTACGGTGATCAGCTGGAACTCATTCCAGATAAACGCCATCGTAATGCCGCCGGACATATATAAATGAAGAATGATTACTGAACTGGTGACGATCCCTTCATTTATTTTTAAAACGACTGTAGTCGGAATGAACAGCACCAGCAATATTCCGATCGCAAACGGGTAATAGCCGATCAGTCCGAAAAAGACATATGAAAAGACGATCGCCAATAAACAGGCGGCAAATCGGGCCCACGAGGCCTGAAGCGACCGCTTTTGTGTAATCTGGATGCACAATATGGTGATGATTCCTGCGGATGCGAAGTTTTGCAGATGCAACAGCTGGGCTAAATAAATGGCCAGCGCCGTTCCAAGTGCGGTCTTTAGTGTCCGGTAACCGATTTTAAACATTGCTTGCTCCATTCTGTTTGTTTCTTTCTCAAAAAAAGAAGAAGAGCATTCTTCTTCTTTTCTTACAGTTATATTTTATAATATTTTTTCTAAAAAGTCCTGTGCTCTTTTTGACTTCGGAGAAAGAAAAAATTCTTCCGGCTGACCGTCTTCCACGATCGTCCCTTCATCCATAAATAATACGCGGTCTGCGACTTCTTTGGCAAATCCCATTTCGTGCGTTACGATCACCATTGTCATGCCCGTCTGCGCGAGCTCTTTCATCACCTCAAGAACTTCTTTGACCATTTCCGGGTCAAGAGCCGAGGTCGGTTCATCAAACAGCATGATGTCAGGATTCATGGCAAGCGCCCGCGCGATGGCGACCCGCTGCTTCTGTCCGCCTGACAAACGGTTCGGATAGTCGTTCCGTTTGTCAAGCAGTCCGACTTTTTCAAGGAGAGCGCACGCCTTTTCCTCCGCCTCCTTTTTAGACTCTTTCTTCACGCTGACCGGCGCGTATGTGATATTTTCAAGCACCGTTTTATGAGGAAACAAATGAAAATGCTGAAATACCATGCCGATATTTTCCCGCACTTTCAGTTTATTCGTTTTAGCTGCGGTGATTTCGTTTTCTTTAATGGCAATCGTTCCGCCGCTCGGGGTTTCCAGCAGATTTAAGCAGCGCAGAAACGTTGATTTGCCGGAACCGGAAGGGCCGATGACAGCGACGACTTCCCCTTCTTCGATCTGTGTTGAAATGTTTTTCAGTACTTCATGTTTCCCGAATGATTTTGACAGGTTATCGACCTTAATCATTGGCTTTCAGCTTCCTTTCTACGCCTTTTCCGATGAATGCTAAGATCAAAACGAGCACGTAATAGATTAAGCCCGCCACAATAAGAGGTTCTAAATAGTTGTATGTTGCGGCGCCGGACTGGTAGGCCCGTCTCATAATGTCTCCGAGACCGATTACCGTGACGATCGCCGATTCTTTCGTCAAGGTGATTAATTCGTTAATAATAGCCGGAGAAATGTTTTTAAACGCCTGCGGCAGCAGCAGATCTTTCATCATTTTTCCGTACGGCACGCCGAGAGCGACGGCAGCCTCTTTTTGTCCTTTGTCAATTGCGTTGATTCCCGCTCTGATAATTTCAGAGACGTAAGCGGCTGAATTGAGCGATAATGCGGTGACCGCCGCCCAAAATTGATCGATCTGAAAGCCGAGAAGCTGCGGCATACCGAAATAGATGATCATCAGCTGCAGCACGAGCGGCGTGCCGCGGAATATCGAAGTATAAAAATCCGCAATCCATTTCAGCGGACTGATCATGCTGATTTTAAATAAGCTGAGCACGATTCCTAATACAAGACCGATGACCGCTGAAACGAGCACAATTTTTAATGTGACCGCAAGGCCTTCCAATATAAAAGGAATTTGGGGGATTGTCGCTGAGAAATCCAAATTCATACGTGTGATCTCCTTTGTCTTTATTCAAGATAAAAAGCTCAACGAAAAGTTGAGCTTTCTTTTATTTCTCGTTGGTGAACCATTTTTTCTTCAGTTTTTCGATTTCTCCGTTTTTCTCCATTTCTTTCAGCGCTTTGTTAAACTTCGCTGTCAGATCACTGTCTTTACGGAACGCAATCGCGGAGCCCGATTCGTCTGATTTCGCATCTGCTGACGCAAAGCCCTGCAGATCGTTATTTGAACTGAAATAGCCTTGTGCTACGATGTCTTCGATAATCGCGGCATCAAAACGCCCGGATTTAATCTCTTCCGTTAAGTCTGAGATCCGGTTGCGGTCTTCGAGCTGAAAACCGTATTTCGAAGCGAGCTTCTTGCCTTTTTCCTCTTGAATGGAGCCGAGCTGAACACCGACGGTTTTGCCTTTCAGATCATTCAGGGATTTAATGCTGCTTCCCTTTTTCGTAACAATCATATTGTTAGCAGTATAATAAATATCAGAAAAATCAACTTGCTTTTTCCGTTCCGGTGTAGGTGTCATTCCAGATAAAATCATATCTACCTGCTTGGACTTCAAGGCTGTAATCAGGCTGTTGAAGTCCATGTCCTGCACCTCAACGTCATAGCCGGTCTTTTTGCCCAGAGCTTTTGCCAGATCAACGTCAAACCCGGTGATCTGATCGCCGTCTTTATATTCAAATGGTTTATAGTCAGCCGATGTACCCATAATCAGCTTGTTCTTTCCGCCCTCTGAGCCTGAATTGCCTGATCCGCAGGCGGACAGCGCAAAGGTGATACATGCGGCAGCTAATACCAACAGCCATTTCTTCATGATTCATTTCCCCCATATCTACTGATCTCTTAAATTTGAATATTTATTCGTTAACTTGTATTTTAAACACTTTTTAATTGTGATGCAATACTATTTTTGAAAAATATATTTTCCTTTCTGTGTTTATTATAGTCATTGTTTTTCCGATTAGTGACAGCTGAATGCCGGTGTATAAATATTTATATTTATACAGATTCCATATAAAAAACCCCGGAAGCGCTCGGCTCCGGGGTTTTTCTTTCACTTATACTTCTTCACAATATTCTTCAAATGCTTCCTGCAGTTTTGTGACAACGGCCATCGGCTCATGGCCTTCAATTTCATGGCGTTCCACCATTTTCATGATTTTCCCGTCTTTTAAAATGGCAAATGACGGAGAGGACGGCGGATAGCCTTCAAAGTATTCTCTCGCTTTGGCTGTCGCTTCTTTATCCTGTCCGGCAAATACCGTCACAAGCTGATCCGGGCGTTTATCGTAATGTACGGAATGGTATGCGGCAGGCCGTGCAATACCGCCTGCACATCCGCACACAGAGTTGACCATAACGAGTGTCGTTCCTTTTTTCGAAAGCGCTTCGTCCACTTCCTCAGCGGTTTTCAGCTCTGTATACCCGGCGGCCGTGATTTCCTGGCGGGCTTGACGCACGACATCATTCATAAATAAATTAAAATCCATATTCAACTGGGACCTCTCCTTTTTGATCATCTCTTCTTATGATAGCAAGGAACCTCCCTATCGGCAAATGACACCGCTCATATCCAATTGTTTTTGTCCCTTTTATGTACCCGATGTAAGTTTATGACCTTTTAAAAACGGGAAACTTGTTAAAGAGATTGTCTGAAATAAAGGAGCAGTCGTATGAGCCAACGGAAAGCAGTATTAATTTATAACGGAAACGCCGGTCAAAAACAGATTGATAAAACGCTCGGCACGGTCGTCCCCATTTTGGCCCAGTCAGCTGACGAACTTTTGATTAAACCGACCAAACATCAGGATGATGCCCGTCAGTATTGTGAAAATCTCGACAGTTCAGTTGACTATTTATATATTTTAGGCGGAGACGGCACTGTGCATCAATGCATCAACAGCATCAGTAAGCTTGATCACAGGCCCGCTGTCGGCATTTTGCCGGGAGGAACGTGCAACGATTTCTCACGGGCGCTCGGCATCCCGCAAAACCTTCAAAAGGCCGCTGAAGCGCTCGCGGCCGGACATAAACGGATGATTGACGTCTGTAAAACGGATGACGGCTATTTTCTGAACTTTTGGGGCATCGGATTGATCACCGAAGCATCAAGCCATATCAATGAAACTGAAAAAGCATGGCTCGGTAAAATCAGCTACTTCACGAGCGCCTTGCGAACGATGACAAGCGCGAACCCGTTTCCTGTCAAATTGACGATTGACGGCGAGGTGAAAGAAGACGAAGCCGTAATGGTGCTTGTCATGAACGGGCATTATATCGGGACAAACCGAGTTCCCCTGCCTGGTGCCAGCCTCCGGGACGGCTTAGCCGATGTGTTAATCTGCCGCAACACAAGCCTTGCCGCGTTGCGGGAGCTGATGACGATGGAGCAGGGTTCATTTGATGATTTCAAAGGGGAGCTGTCCTATATTCAGGCCTCGAGGATTGAAATCGAAACCGGACGTGAAATGGACGCGGATACAGATGGCGAGGTATACGGAACAACACCTTGTACGATCGAAGTGAAAAACATCATCTCACTATGCTTGTTCCCGAGGATTCACAATGAAAATAAAAAAACTCT